>JBJENR010000102.1:0-45280 GCA_051880315.1 Acetatifactor sp. | reverse complement strand
ATCCTGACGACCCTGCCTGGAGTGTTTTCGGGCTACCCCGCATCATTATCAACAAAGCCAATATCCTGCGCATGATGCAGATGGTTGATAACCCTCACAACGGCGTGACCTTCTGCTCCGGCTCTTACGGAACCAATCTGGAAAACGACCTGCCGGATATGATTCGTTCCCTGAAGGGCAGAATCCATTTTGCCCATGTGCGCAACCTGAAGTTCAATTCTCCTACCGACTTTGAGGAATCCGCACATCTTTCCAGCGACGGTACCTTTGACATGTATGAGATCATGCTGGCTCTCTATGACATTGGTTTCGAAGGGCCCATCCGCCCTGACCACGGACGTATGATTTGGGACGAGGTGGCAATGCCGGGCTACGGCCTCTACGACAGAGCCCTTGGCGCCACTTATCTGAACGGTCTCTGGGAAGCCATCGACAAACAGCACAAACGTGCCTGAGGAAAGGAGATACAAAAATGAAACTGACTTTAGCAGGTCTTCGGAAGGACCGGGTTGCCTTTGAAGCCGCCGGCTATTCTCTTCCCACCTTCGATTTTGAAACCGTCCGAAAGAATACCTATGAACAGCCTGCATGGATTCACTTCGGTGCCGGCAATATCTTCCGCGCATTCCAGGCAAATGTTGTTCAGAACCTATTGAATCAGGGCATTCTGGACACCGGCCTGATTGCCGCAGAAGGATATGATTATGAAATTATTGAAAAGAGCAATCGCCCCCACGACAATCTTACCATTCTCGCCACGCTGAAATCCAATAACACCGTAGAAAAAACAGTGGTGGGAAGTATCCTTGAGTCCCTTATTTTGGACAGCAAAAACGAAGCCGAATACTCTCGTCTCAAGGAGATTTTTGCTAAGCCTTCTTTACAGATGGCAAGCTTCACCATCACAGAAAAGGGATATGCGGTCTCAGATGCCAAGGGAGTTACCCTTCCCGCTGTGGAAGCGGATTTCAGGAAAGGTCCAAAGGCGCCGGACAGCTATCTTGGCAAGGTAGTCTCCCTGCTTTATCACCGTTACACCAACGGTGCACTTCCCATTGCCATGGTCAGCATGGACAACTGCTCACACAACGGTGACAAGCTCTATGCCGCAGTTAACGCCTATGCAACGGCCTGGTGCGAAAACGGTCTGGCCGACCAAGGCTTCCTGGACTATATCAACAATCCTGCCATGGTTTCCTTCCCCTGGTCCATGATTGACAAGATTACTCCCAGACCGGACAAAAAAGTAGAGGCCATGCTGGCAAAAGACGGCATCGAGGAGCTGGAGCCGGTCATCACCTCCAAGAATACCTACATCGCTCCCTTCGTCAATGCGGAGGAGTGTGAATATCTGGTCATCGAGGACGCTTTCCCCAACGGCCGTCCCGCCCTGGAGAAAGGCGGCATCATATTTACCCAAAGGGAAACGGTAGACAAGGTAGAAAAAATGAAAGTCTGCACCTGCCTGAACCCTCTGCACACTGCTCTGGCCATCTATGGCTGCCTGCTTGGCTATACACTGATTTCAGACGAGATGAAGAATCCTCTTCTGAAAAAGCTGGTGGAAATCATAGGTTACCGTGAAGGACTTCCCGTGGTGGTCAATCCCGGCATTCTGGACCCCAGAGAGTTCATCGACCAGGTGGTAAACGTGCGTATCCCCAATCCTTTTATGCCGGATACCCCCCAGCGTATCGCAACGGATACCTCCCAAAAGCTGGCTATCCGCTTCGGGGAAACAGTCAAGGCCTATGAGAAGAATCCTGCACTAAACACTGCAGACCTGAAGCTGATTCCTCTGGTTTTCGCAGGCTGGCTCAGATATCTGATGGCTGTAGACGACAAGGGCAACACCTTTACTCCCAGCCCCGACCCCCTTCTGGAGACCGCAAGCGCTTATGTAAAGGGCTACGAGCTTTCCGATGCTCCAAAGGACTTAAGCCTCCTGGACGAGCTTCTGTCAAACGAGAAGATTTTTGGCGTAAACCTGAACACCGCAGGCATGGCAGAAACCGTAAAGAACTACTTTGCAGAGCTCTCCTCCGGCATTGGAGCCGTGGAAGCGACCTTGCAGAAATATGTGAAATAGCAGCAAGCAACATCCGTATTCAGGCACCGGACACAGGCTTCACCTCAGTGTCCGGTGTATTTATATCCGTCTGACCCTCTCCTGTCATATTTTCCATAAAATATCCCGGAAAGCAGTCGCTCTTTTCTCTTGTCTGTCATATCCTATAGAAAACAAAAAGGGAAAATATATGTATCTCATTATTGGATGTATTCTTGCATTCGTATTTGTTTTCTTTATGGCCTTCTATGCGTTTTTCCTGCTGAAAAAGAAGAAAATATGTAAACATCTCAATGCCATGTCCTATGAAGAAAAATGTGATACCCTGGAGGAGCTCATCCGACCCTTTGGCTATTTCTACGAGCCGTCTGCAGATATTTTTTCCACACAGATAAACGCTCCCCAGCGTGCCTTTGGCTATACCTCTCTCTACGACCGCTATGCTGCTCGCTTTCACATGGTCTTTGACTGTATGCCAATCTATTTTGATTACGCAGGAAAGACTTGGCTTGTGGAGCTCTGGAAGGGTCAGTACGGCATCAATACAGGCTGTGAGATTGGCATTTACAGAGCTGAATCCCTGGTGCCGTCCATTCTTTACCATACAACACTCTTTCACAGTGTGGAGGATTCGGAGATGCTTCCCCTGAGTCTCCGGCTGTTTCGAGACGGACGCCCCATCTCCCATCTGTGCCGTCGGCACTGGTGGCTTACCATCTTCCGCATGGGAGAATTCAGTGAACCCAAAAATCTGTCCATGCAGGTACGCATCACCTTTCCCGACAGCAAGATGCTGAATGCCTTTGCCTTGGGTGTAGCCAAGCAGCAGAAGCTGACTGTCCGCTACTTTGGGCTTCAGGCACTTCTCTCATTCAAAGAATGCACCTCCTGCGGTCTTTCCCTGTACCGCCGGTTGATTCAGGGAATCAGCCAGTGCCAAAACCGATTGCTCTGCAGGCTTTTCCTGTGGGTAACAAATCCCTTTACCTCCAATCCGGAACGCCTGCTCTGCCTCTATTACTTCCTTCCACCTATATTTCGGAGACTGCTGCAGAATAACAGGTGCGGGAAATGCTGCCGAAGGAGCAGAAAGAAGTGCGAGAAATGCCACCAAGGTTGTTCCGGGGCTTTCTCCAGAAAGGACAAATCCCATGAAAAAAAGCTATGAACGAAGACTTGAAAACGCTTTCATAGGTGCTCCCGTACTGGCTCTGCGCCCTCAGACAAAGCTTGTACTATTCAGTGACTGTCATCGCGGCATCGGTAACGGAAACGATAATTTTCTCAAAAACCGTACTCTTTATCTGGCTGCTCTAAGGCACTATTACCAATCCGGCTTCCTCTATGCGGAGCTGGGAGACGGCGACGAGCTGTGGGAAAACCGCAGTTTCTCCGCCATCCGCGAAATCCACAGTGATGTCTTCTTCCTACTCTCTCTTTTTCAAAAGGAGGGACGACTTTACCAGCTTTACGGCAACCATGACCTGGCACTGAAAAATTGCAGAGAATACCCTCATTACAGCGGACTGATACTAAAAATATGCGACCGCACTCCCACAACCTCCGGTACTCCCACCTGTCTTGAGCTGTACCTGACTCACGGACATCAGGCAGACCTGCTGAATTCCACCCTCTGGAAGCTTGCCCGCTTTCTGGTCCGCTATCTCTGGAAACCTCTGGAGCAGCTTGGTGTACTGGATCCCACCAGCGCTGCCAAGAACTACCACCTCAGACGTAAAACCGAAAAACGCCTCTCTGACTGGGCTGCCAAAAATAAATATCACCTCATCACAGGTCACACCCATCGCCCCATGCTGGAGGGTCCCGGGGACTATTATTTCAACACTGGCAGCTGCATTCATCCCTACAGTATCACCTGCTTAGAACTTGAGAATCATGCTGCCACTCTGGTCAAATGGCATACAGAAACCCGCCCGGACGATTCTCTGTATGTCAAAAGAACCATCCTGGCGGGTCCGTTATCCCTGGAGCTGCTGTAAGGTCACAGATTTCTTCTATTTTGCCAGAAGCATCATAATGTCATTGCTTCGGGTGATAAACCTGGTCATTGCCTCGGGAGCAAGCGGCGCATGCTGAATCTTTGCAAGGTCGTAAAGCTGCTCGCAAATCATCTCCACATTGTCACCATCCTTATGCTCCAGAACATACTGCACAAGAGGATGGTTGGCATTGAGGAGCAGTGTCTCACCCTCGCCGCCCATGTCTCCCATATCCATACCGGGCATGGAATACATCTTCATCATATCCTGCATACGACGGGTCTCCTCAGACAGGGTAATCATGGCAGAAATCTTCTTGTTTTTCAGCTTATCAACCTTGATTGTGATTTTATCCTTCTTCAGGGCTTTCTTCATAATCTCCGAGACAGCCTTGGCTTGAGCCTCAAACTCCTCCTGTGCCTTTTTGGAGGTCTTGGCCTTCATGGAATCTGTAACGTCTGCATCAATTCTCATGAACTTTACGCCCTCATTCTTGGACTCCAGCTGGGAAATGAAGGGCTGGTCGATATTGTGGGTCAGGATGACGGCATCCATCTTTGCAGCCTTGAACATATTGATATACTGACCCTGTTGCTGTTCGTCGGTTACATAGTAGATAATCTTTTCTTTCTTCTCTTCCGTATTTTCCTCGGACTTCTCCTCTGCCGGGCTATCGTTTACCACCTCAGCCTCTACCTTTTCTCCATTCTCATCTACAGCATTTCCCGCTTCAGCTGCATCATCCTCTGTATCAATAGGCTTTGTCTCAAGACATTCGGGCAGCGTCATATACTTGCCGTCAAGATTCTTGAATAAAATGTAATCGTTCATCTTTTCACAGAACTTATCATCCTTCAGGCAGCCAAACTTGATGAAGGGACTGATATCATCCCAGTACTTTTCGTACTCTTCCTTATCGGTCTTGCACATACCGGAAAGCTTATCCGCAACCTTCTTGGTAATATACTCGGAAATCTTCTTGACAAATCCATCGTTCTGAAGGGCACTTCTGGATACATTTAGCGGAAGGTCCGGACAATCGATGACTCCCTTAAGCAAAAGCAGGAATTCAGGAATGACTTCCTTAATGTTGTCTGCTATGAATACCTGATTGTTATACAGCTTAATGGTTCCCTCAATGGATTCATATTCCATGTTAATCTTGGGGAAGTACAAAATGCCCTTGAGATTGAAAGGATAATCCATGTTCAGATGAATCCAGAACAGCGGCTCCTTATAGTCATGAAATACCTTGCGATAAAATTCAAGATACTCCTCCCTTGTGCATTCATTTGCATTTTTGGTCCAAAGAGGAGTGGTCTCATTCAAAAGCTCCGGACGCTTTTTGATCTTCAGCTTCTCCTCACCTACAAACTCACCTTCCACAACAGAGCCATCCTCTGCCTTCTTGGGCTCTGGATGAATCTCCTCCACCACAACGTCTGTGTCAAGCTTTTCCTCAGGCTTAATCAGCTGGGTTTCCTGGGTATCTGCCTTGGAAAGATAAATCTCCGTAGGCATGAAGGAACAGTACTTTTTGATGACCTCTCTTGCCTTGTATTCGTTGCAGAACTCCAGGCAATCGTCATTCAGGAAAAGGGTAATCCTGGTACCCACTTCCGCCTTGTCACCATCCTCCATGGAAAACTCTGTTCCGCCGTCACACTCCCAATGTACGGGCTTTGCACCCTCCTTATAGGACAAGGTATCGATATGCACCTCATCCGCTACCATAAAGGCAGAATAAAAACCAAGACCAAAATGACCGATAATCTGGTCCGAATTGCTCTTATCCTTGTATTTCTCAATGAAATCCGTTGCACCGGAGAATGCAATCTGATTGATGTACTCCTCCACTTCATCCCCGGTCATTCCCAGACCATTGTCAATAAAGGTCAGGGTCTTCTTCTCCGGATTCACAATCACCTCCACCTTTCCCTTATAGTTCTCAGGCAGAGTATACTCTCCCATCATGTCCAGCTTCTTCAGCTTAGTCACGGCATCACAGCCGTTACTGATCAATTCTCTGTAGAAAATGTCATGGTCTGAATACAGCCATTTCTTGATAATGGGAAAAATGTTTTCACTGTTAATTGATAAGCTTCCGTTTTTTACTGCCATTTTACAACATCCCTTTCTCTAAATAATCTGTATGTGAATATCAATATCACCCACTGAAATCAAGTTTAAATCCCCTCCAAGAAAAAGTCAACACAAAATTAGCACTCGCATCACACGAGTGCTAATAATTTCGTTGAAACCCTTTAAAATACAGCATTTCAGCATTTCTAAAATTTTTCTAAACCTATCTCAGGACGCATTCAGGGACTCCGAAAAGTACTTCTCATAGACCTCAAAAAAATCCTTCATGTCAATCTTTTTATCATGTACTATGGCAATTTCATCCCAGAGCTTTGTATTCAACTGATGCGTCAACTGACCAGCAAACGCATCATACTCCTCACCAAATTTCTCCCTGCGCCTCTCTTCCGCAATCTTTAATTTGCTGATGTCTGTCTGTTCACGGTCAAAGGTGGAGATACACTTTATGATATGATATCCGTCCTCTGTCTCAATAATATCACTTATTTCATTGGTCTCAAGCAAAAAGGCAACTGTCTCAATCCCTGTTTCTGCCTCTCCCTTGCCAAAGGAATAGGTTATATTTGCATCGTCACTGTACTTAGATGCCAGCTCCAAAAAATCCTGTTCGCCGTCCACTGCCATATCCCGGATCTCACAGGCTTTTCTGTAGACCGAACGCTTCACATCATCCCCGTATTCTATTCTGGTGCCGCTGCCGTTGGTTGTCCAGGTCCGAAGCAGTATATGCTGAATGGTAATTGTCCTCGCCTCATCATCACTGACCTCCGGGTTGACATCACCGATAATCTCCCGGTATACCTTGCTTGCTAGTGCATATTCCGAATACATTTTCACAATGCTCTCCCTGGAAATTCCAAGGAAATCGCAATCCTCTTCACTCAGGGCACTAAAAAAATCCTCTGCCGCCTTTTCCACCAATTCCTTTTCCCTATCTTCCAGCTCCAGATTCCTGCTTTTTGCCAAAAGACACATTGTCTTGATTCTGGCAGTCTTTTCAAGAACTGTATCCTTCACATTTTCCTCCAACGTCACATTTCCTTTGGAAACCTTCCAGACCTCCGGGCCGTATACATTTTCGTATTGATTCTGCGCCGTTATCAGATAAATCATAAGCTCCGCTCTGGTACACCGGATATCGTCAATCCGAAACACATCCTCCTTCCCCAGACCGGTAGTAAACACAACTCTTGAGCTTTCACCACAGCCGGAAAGCATACAGAGCATGAGAAGAATACTCAGACTCCTGACAAATCTGTACGGCCTTCTCTTACCTGCTTCCCTTTGTCCATGAAATACAGAAAAAAGCAAAAATTTCACTCTGTTTCCTCCCACCGATACCCTGCCAAAAACCTCCCGGATATCCTCAATTCCAAATACCCTCCGCTGTCACAAAAAGCCCATACTCATCCGGAGCACGGGCTTATCTGTTTTCACATATTCATCGTCCACCACAGGATTCCGGACTATGATTCAATCACATGAATCCAACCCTTAGGAGCTTCAATTCTGCCCATCTGAATACCTGTCAGTGTCTCATAAAGCTTCTTCGTAACAGGTCCCATCTCACTCATGCCGCTGGGCAGACAAATCTCTCTGCCGTGGTCAACAATCTTTCCAACGGGAGAAATAACTGCTGCAGTACCGCAAAGACCGCACTCAGCAAAATCCTTCACCTCTTCCAGCGTGATTTCCCTCTCCTCAGCTTCCAGTCCCAGATACTCTTTTGCAACATAAATCAAAGAGCGGCGGGTAATGGAGGGCAGGATACTTTCGGACTTAGGCGTTACCACCTTTCCGTCCTTTGTCACAAAGAGGAAGTTTGCACCTCCGGTCTCTTCGACCTTTGTACGGGTACCGGGATCCAGATACATATTCTCATCATATCCCTCCTGGTGAGCCGTAACAATGGCATGCAGGCTCATCGCATAGTTCAGACCGGCCTTGATATTACCGGTTCCATGAGGTGCTGCACGGTCAAAATCACTGACACGGATAGTCAGAGGCTTTACTCCGCCCTTGAAATAAGGTCCTACCGGTGTACAGAAAATTCTGAACTGATATTCCTCCGCAGGCTTCACTCCGATAACAGAGTTACTGCCAAACATATAAGGACGGAGATAAAGGGTTGCACCGCTGCCGTAGGGCGGTACATAGGCTGCATTTGCAGCTACCACCTTATTCACTGCATCTATAAATCTGTCCTTAGGAAATACCGGCATCTCCAGTCTCTTGGCAGATGCCTCCATACGCTCTGCATTCAGATCAGGGCGGAAGGTCACAATACGCCCGTCTTCAGTAGTATATGCCTTCAAACCTTCAAAAATGGTCTGTGCATACTGCAGAACTCCGGCGCACTCATTCAGAACAATGTTGGCATCCTCTGTCAGAACACCCTCATCCCATGCCCCTTTTTTATAATTGGACACATACCTGTAGTCTGTCTGTACATATCCAAAACCAAGATTACTCCAATCGATGTTTTTCTTTTCCATTGGTAAGCCTTCTTTCCTAAATAATGTATTTTTTTTCATTATTATACTTTTGTCTCCAAAAGTCAATATCAGAATCCAAAACCATTCTTGCCCTTTTCCTTCACCCTGTAAAGAGCCTTGTCTGCTTTCTTGTAAAGTTCCTCATAACTGATATTATCTCTGTTGACTGCTCCACCTATACTGACGGACAGGTGCTGGTCGGGATATAGGGAATCATAATCCGCATGAAAAATATCCATGAACTTCCTAAGCATGTTCTCCGTTTCCGTCTCCGAAATTTCCCTGCCCACAAAGACAGCAAACTCGTCACCGCCTATTCTTGCCGTGATGTCTTTGTTTCTGTTAAAATACTTGTCCAGCAGAGCCGCAAAATGCTTCAAAACCTCATCCCCTTCGGGGTGTCCCATCTGGTCATTAACCAGTTTGAAGTTGTCCATATCTATAATCAGCATCACACCCTGATTTGGGTGCGCTTCCATACCCAGCATGACCATTTCCCTGAAGCCGTCACGGTTCAGTATCCTGGTCAGAGGGTCTGTTTTTGCTTTCCGGTTTACAAGGCTGAGCTCATTGGCTATGTTGCGAGTCATGATAACGATAAACACTGCTGCCAGAATTCCAATCAAGGCCATTGGAATCTCAACCTGCCGCAATTCTCCCAGAATATCTTCCCATCTCATACAGGAGACGAAATACCACCCTGTATTCTCAACCACATTGATGTAAACATAATAGGCAGTTTTTCCATCCGTAACCCGATTGAGTCCTGTCCGTTTTTCGTACAGAAGGGATCTGATGCTGCTGTACAACGGAGAAAGCTCTTCACTGTCCAGAGAGATGCCAAGCATGGAATCATCTGAGCTTACTATTATGGTGTGGTCCTTTGACACAAAAAAAGCACTCTTCACCACATCAGTCCCGATAATTTCTTTTACCAGCTGTGATGCGTAATCCAGATACACATCGGCAGACAATACACTCTCTTTTTCTCCCTTTCCTGTCCGGACCGTTGCACTCACACAGGTCTGGTGGGTCAGTGCATCAACATAGGGACTGCCGAAGGTAAAAACATTATGCTCCAATCCCTCCTGATACCATTCCCGTTGAGAGGGAATATAATCAGGTCCGGGCTCCCAGTCGGAAGAGTCGAAATAGGAGCCGTTAATGTCTCCCCAATACAGACCGTAAGGATAGGAAGGATTGGCCTGATAGGAGGTCTTTAGAATCTCGAAGGTCTCCTCCTTGTCAATTCCCATTTCATCCACAATACGTTTATAGATATTCAGCTCGTTCAACACATTTTCTGCCCAGTCATTGATTTCGAGAACTCGTTTCTGGGACCTCATCACAAGGTTTTCTTTGGACAACTCCAATACCTTGTATCTGGTCAGAAGAATAAAAAGTAAAATGATGAAAACAGTGACCGGAATGATTGTGAAGAAGAGTTTTGCCTGCATCCTCGTAGTTTTACTGAATTTTTTCATCCCTTTTGTACTCTCTCGTATCTCACAAAATGATAGGCAATATCAAAGTAGGTCATTTCGTCACTTTCTGCGGTAATCTCCCATTCGGGATTCGCGTCCAGATTCGGAAAATAAGTATCTGCCTCATAGACGTGGTCTATCTTGGTAACATCTGCCGTGTCGCAATAGGGAAGCAGCTGTCTGTAAATACTCTCTCCCCCAATCACATAGACATCCCCGGAATCATACTTTTTCAGTTCGTCCATGAGTTCATTGACGGAATGCACCACTATCGCATCCTTAACCGTGTATTTTTTATCTCCGGAAAGAATGATACTGATTCTGTTCTTTAGGGGAAGTCCCTGGGGAAAGGTCTGCAGTGTCTTTCGTCCCAGCACTACAACCTTACCTGTGGTTTCTTCCCGAAAATGCTTATGATCATTAGGTATGCTGACAAGAAGCCTACCCTTGTTGCCGATTGCCCAGTTGTTGTCAACTGCCACAATTAAATTCATGTATTGTCCTCCTGTCGTATATCAGTTATCTTTCAGGTTCCAACCGCTTTTACATCCTGAATACACTCATATTCTGTTCCAGCTTTTCTGCCACATTCTTGAGTCCGGGTGCATTTTCGGAAATGTTGCTGACAGTATTCTTAACTTCTGTAACAGACGCAGAGGTCTCCTCTGTGCTCGCCGTATTCTTCTGGGCTATGGCTGTCAGATTTTATACCACATCCACAACCGCTACCCGGGCATTGTCCAGCTCTTTTGTTTTGTCCGCAATCTGGCGGATACCATTGATAGAGCTCGTAATTCCATCCTTTACTTCTGTAAAAATCTTATTCGTCTTTTCTACATTTTCGCTCTGGCTGTTCATAATCTCTCTTACTTCCGTCATAGTAGCCACAGCCTTTTGAGAATCGGAAATCAGAAAACTGATAATATCCTCTATCCGCCTTGCAGATTCATTGGACTGCTCCGCAAGCTTCTGAATCTGGGATGCCACAACTGCAAATCCCCTGCCCTGGTCACCTGCTCTGGCAGCCTCAATGCTTGCATTGAGAGACAGCAGATTGGTCTCTTCCGCAATCTCCGAAACAGCTCTCTCAACCTGTCCAACCGTATCAGCAGTCTCTGAAGCATGAATGCTTAAGGAATCTGATGCCTGATACAGCTGCTCACTCTGTTGCCTTAAGTTAGCCACCACTTCGGAAAGCTGACGCCGAAGCTCCATTACGGCACGGCTCATCATACCTGTTTCGTCTGATCTCGATATAAGGCTCTCCTCTCCTTCTGCGCGGGTGAAATCCATATCTGCCAGGCGTCCTACAATCTCAGTTACCTGTCTGATTGGCTTAATTATAATATGCACAATCGTATAACCGATTAAGCCAAATATCACTATCAACATCAGTACACAGATGACTCCGACCTTTGTGATTGTCCTGATATCACTCAGTATGTCATCTTCATCTGCGGAAATAACCAGCACACATTCCCCACCGTCTGTGACATAATATGCTACATATTTTTGTACACCCTTAAACAGATAACTGGTGACTGCCGGCTTGGGTATTTCTCCCTCCTGCAGCTTCTTCACCACCCCTGATACAAACTCGTTCTCCACAGGCTTGCCAACCTTGTCCGCGGCGGGATGATACATCATGGTTCCGTCGGTAGCTACCAGATATGCATAGCTGGATTTCACTCCCTCAGTTCCCACACCCTTCAGTGTCGCATCCAGGTTGTCATAATCCATGGTAGCCTCATAGCCCTGCAGGCCAAGCTGCCTCTGGACTTCGACACCATATGTTTCCGTAAAATCTTACAGATAATGCTGATTGAGCTCCAGCAGATGTTTGCTGGTATTCCCAATTAATACAAACCCCAGCACAACAGCCATAACAACCATTGCCACCATAAGTATCCCTCCCCATTTTCCTGTCATCATAAGAATTTGTTAATTATATTATGACAGAATACTGTTGAAATTTCAACCAGATATTAGACGGCTTAAACTCCTCAGAAAAATACAGTTCCTGCAAGTCATATTATGCTTATCCTTATCTCCCTGTTACACCTCTCTTTTCGGTTTTCTTCCACAGCATTTTGCTTCCGTACAAAAACCGGACACCTCACACTTAGGTACAAAATAATGCTCCACCAAATACTTCCACTCCTCAGAATATGCTCCCAAGGCCTGACACATATCATTCATCAACGCTCTGTACTCCCAGTAAGCTCTGGTACACATTCTCTGATGTGCCATGTCAATCAGATTCCTGAGATTTGTCCGAAATACCACCTTGGTCTCCATCCCCAGCGGCAGCAACATGCCAATATCCTCCCGGGGAAGCTCCATTGCCTCCAGCTTCTGCATGGCCAGCAGAATATCCTCCATCGCCTGCCTGTAAACTGCCTCCGCTTCCTCATTGGCTGCAATCTTAGGCGGTGTCACAAATGGAAAACCCTTCTGATAATTGATATATCTGGTGGACGCCTGGAGCCTGGTGGGACCTCCTCCGATGTGCGTATAGAATTCTCTGATGACCCGCGCAGAATACCCATCCAGAATCATGTAGACCTGAGGATATTCCCAGGTCCTTCCATGACCTGATGCAAGACAGTCCATGCCACGCCTGTAATTTCTCTCTGTATTGGTAATATCAGCTCCCCAGCAGACACCGGCCTCTCGACCGATTAAGCTGATGGGATCCCAAGTTGTCTCTCCCTGAATAATAATGCTACCCATATTTCCTCTCATTCCGCCGCCCGATGCAGCATTTTTCTAGTGCAAAAGCCTTTTATTGCCACTTGTCACAGAGTGAATTAATCTGATCCGCAAATTTGGCCATATCCTTGTTGGCCATGCCATCGCTCTTCTGTACCAGTGCCAGCAGTCTCTGGGCAGCTGCCAGAAGCCTTGCAAACACTCCTGTAGCCGCAGGCGACTTGGTCTTCTTCACGGGAATCGGCACTCCCTCGTACTCCAGTTTTCCGGAAATCAGATTGAACACAGTGCCGCTGTACGGGGCATAGGCTTTCTGTCCGTACTCTATCATGAGGGTTTCCGCAAAAGTGGTGCACACACGGTCTTCCCCGTGTACCACAAACACCTTTCTCGGCTTCTCCTCAAAACCGGATATCCACTCAATCAGGCCGTTTTTATCTGCGTGACCGCTCATGCCTGTCAATTGCCTGATTTGGGCCCGAACCTGTATGGTTTCGCCGAAAAGCCGCACCTCAGGTGCTCCCTCTACTATGCTTCTGCCCAGTGTGCCCACAGACTGGAAGCCGACAAAGAGAATCGTACATTCCGGTCTCCAGAGATTGTGCTTCAAATGATGCCTGATACGCCCTGCATCGCACATACCCGAAGCCGATATGATGACCTTCGGAGTCTCGTCAAAATTAATCATTTTGGATTCATCACTGGTAATGGCCAGCTTCAGACCAGCAAAGGAAATAGGATTAATCTTTTCCCGCACAAGAGCCATTGCCTCTTCGTCAAAGCATTCGTTGCGGTTCTCCCTGAAAATCTCCGTGGCCTCCACTGCCAGAGGGCTGTCCATATACACCGGGAAGTCCTCATGTCCCTCCACAAGCCGGTCCACCTTAATCTTGCGAAGAAAATACAGCATCTCCTGGGTGCGCCCCACGGCAAAAGAGGGAATTACCACATTGCCTCCGCGGTCGAAGGTCTCCTTCAAAATCGCCGTCAATTCTTTCACATAGTCCGGCTTTTCCGTACTGTGCAACCTGTCTCCGTAGGTGGACTCCATCACAACATAATCTGCCTGCTTCGTGAGGATGGGGTCTTTTAAGAGAGGTTGATTCTTATTGCCGATATCCCCCGAGAAAACAATCTTCTTTGTCACTCCGTCCTCTGTCAGCCACAGTTCAATGCTGGCAGAGCCAAGAAGATGTCCGATATCGGTAAAACGCACCTTTATCTCATCACATACCTGTATTTCCGTATCATAATGGCAGGGAATGATTCTCTTAATCACACCATCTGCATCTTCCATCGTATAAAGTGGTTCCGCAGCCTCGGTGGCCCCGCTTCTCTTACCCTTTCTGCTCTTCCACTCGGCCTCTGCCAGCTGGATGTGCGCACAGTCTCGGAGCATAATGCTGCAGAGATCCGCAGTTGCGTCCGTAGTGAAAATCTGTCCCCTGAACCCCCTGGCGTACAAAAGCGGCAATAAGCCGGAATGATCCACATGTGCATGGGTCAGGAAAACATAATCAATCATGGCTTCACTTACGGGTAAGGGTTGATTCTCAAACACATTTACCCCCTGCTCCATACCGTAATCCACCAGGATATGTTTATCACCCACTTCCATGTAATGGCAGCTTCCTGTTACCTCATGATCCGCACCGATAAAGACCAGTTTCATACTATATTCCTCCGCTTCCCCCGGATAAACCCGGGTTGCATCATAGTGTTAGATATCCCCTATTTTCATTATACTAGATATTGAGGAAATCACAAGTCAGGTTACGAAAAATATTTGCAAAAAAATGCTGTAAAAATATTGACAAGAGGATATCTATGTGATAAAGTATCACTTGTCCGTTACAGCACGGCATATGCGATAGTGGCTCAGTTGGTAGAGCGCCACCTTGCCAAGGTGGAAATCGCGGGTTCGAGTCCCGTCTATCGCTCTAAAAAACCACAAATATCATATTTGTGGTTTTTTGTTGCTTTATTTCGCATTTTTATAGCCTCTGTTCTTTATTTCCCTGCTATAGGTTTTCTATCCTGAAGTCCGTGAATTCCTCATTTTTGCATGGAATCCCCGTATCGTTCCCCACACTGCAGACCCGCGATATCGCGGCAGGTTCTATGAGATTTCACTATACAATGATGATGCTGGCACACTTTGTATCCTCAAAGAGGTTATATACATTGCCGGTTCCCAACCCCACAACCTTTGGTCTTGTGGGATAACCAACAATGTTTTCCACTACCTTTGCATTTTCCCCGTTACTCAGTGCCACAACGGAATCCACGGGATACAGAATCACACTCTCCATGAACACCTTGATAAACTTAATGTCCAGTTCTCCTGTCATAGCCATAATCATTTCCACGGAATCCCTTGGCGTAAATCCTTTTTTATAGGGTCTCTCCGTAACCAGCGCATCATAAATATCTGCCACCGCCAGCAGCCTTGCATAGGGCGTGAGCTTTTCTTCGGTGACACCCATGGGATACCCTTTTCCGTTTATTTTTTCATGATGCTGCAAAACTCCGAGCAAAATCTCCGGGGTAAGCTCCGGCTTATCCTTTAAAATATTATAGCCAAACACAGGATGCTTCTTCATGATGGCAAATTCCTCGTCCGTCAGACGCCCCGGCTTATTCAGAATTTCATTCGGTATCTCTGATTTTCCCAGGTCATGGAGCAGTCCTGCCACCCCAATCTGATACACATCCTTTTCGGACATATGGCTCTGTTTTGCCATAATCATGGCAATAGATGCCACATCCACACTATGCTTAAAGGTATATTCATCACTGACCTTCAAAGCGCTGATATCCACGGCAATGGCATCGTTTTGGGTAATTGCCTTCATCAGCTCCCCTGAGATGCTGTTGGCTGCATCAATCATTCCGGCATCCTTGGGGTTGTTGAACATGAACTGCATTCCCTCTGCCACACGTTCTTTCACACTCTCGGACAGCGTAACCTTAACACGGTCTGCCTTTTTAATTTTTTCAATTTTCTGCAGGGTTTCCGGAGAAGCCTCTGCCTGCCCGTCTGCAGGTTCTTCCTCTCCCTCCCTGATATAAACTCCGGAGATATTCATTTTTCGCAAGGAATTGATTATGTATTCATCCAGAGAGGTTTTACGCGCCACAAGAATGCGCCCGGTACTGTCAAGGATAGACTGATCGATGACCATACCGTTTGTCAGCAATCTGGTACTGATATACCGCCTTTTGACCATAGGATTTTCCCCCTGTTATGAAGAGCTTTTCTTTTACAGCTATTGTCCGATTTTGTTCGCATACTTGATTCTGTAAATTCTTCTGAGAGAATCGTTAATCCGTTCCTCGGATATGGTGCCGTTCTTCACCGCCTCCAGTACTCCGTTGTATGCCTTTTCAAAATCCTCCGGCATGAGAATCATATCGCAACCGGCCTTGATTGCCATAATGGACGCCTCTGCAGAATCATAATAATCAGAAACTGCAGACATATTCATGGCATCTGAAATGATAACCCCCTCGAAGCCCATCTCGTTGCGCAGAATGCCGATTACCTCCTCGGAAAAGACACAGGGCAAATCGTTTCCTGACAGCGCAGGTGCGGCAATATTGCTTATCATCACCATTTTTACCCCGGAATCAATTCCGGCCTGGAATACGGGAAACTCCTCTGCCCGAAACTGCGCTTCCGTTCTGTCTGTTCCGGCAATCTCCTTATGAGGATCCCTGGTGGTGCTTCCCATGCCGGGAAAATGCTTCAGGCAGGCAGATACTCCCTGGCTCTGAATTCCCTGAACCACCGCTGCCGTCACAGGCCCCACAACCTGAGGGTCAGAGCCGAAGCTCCTGTCTCCCATGTAGCTCTCTTCCCCAATTTTTAAATCCGCCACGGGTGCCAGATCCAGATTCAGACCGGCTCCGGAAAGATTGCTGCCCAGAATCACACCTGATTGATAGGCATTGTCCACGCCCTGCTGCCCGATAACCGATGCCGCATCCACCTTTGTACCGATTCCGTTGTCGGACAGTCTGGCCACCCGGCCGCCCTCCTCGTCAACTGCAAGGAAAAGGGGATATCTGGTATAGAGCTGTGTATTACTCATCATTTCCCGAAACTGCTCCGGAGAGACAATATTCTTTTCAAAATAAATCAATCCGCCAACAGCATATTGGGAAAGCGCCTTCTGGGTTCCCTCGCCGGCCATTACGGCCGCAGACACATTGGTAATGGCTTCCGGGGTAACAATAAACAGTCCCGCTACCTTATCCTCCAGAGGCATCACACCAATCACCGCCTCATTAATTATTTCATCCAGCTTCTGTTCCGGGGTCAGTTCCACCACAGGCTCTGTTGACGATGAAGGCTCCGGCACCGATATCTCTCCCTCGTTGTTTACCAGACTGTCAAGGACAGCCTGTTCACTCTGCCTGGCTGCCTCCTGTGCCTGTTTCTCTGCCATGATATTCTTGACTCCGTAAACCACACCCGTACCGGCTGCGATTAAAAGCACCGTAACCACTATATATGAAATAATCTGATTTCTGATTCTGCGTTTTCTTCTGGCTTCCCGTCTTTCCTGCTGATTCTGCTCCTCGCGACGATTCTCTTCCATCCTCTGCTCCCCTCCGTACTCAGTTCCAGACTTGCCGATCTCATATAAAAGTAAAGGAAACGAAGGTTTCTTCGTTTCCTTATACAACTTCCCACTTTGTCTTTTGTATATCGTTCTTTTGTACTCTACCTAAATTCACTTATCTTTTGCAGGTCTGTATACAACTCATCTTTTGTATCTCTGATATCATCTTTCGTATGATATATCTAACGGCCATATTCTTTCGTATTTCTGCGGAAAGCCATCATGGCTATTATATTTTGAAATTCGACAAATGTCAACAGTAAACGCAAAGATTGATAAAATTGGCATTGCGTGTAAATCCTGCTCCCCTTTAGTTCATGAACGTTCTGTAAACCCGCAAACCCGCACTTTCAGCGCTCATTACAGCCTTGTCACAACAAAAATATCATAAATTGCCTTAATTGCATTCTCAAAATCATCATTTGCAACACCAATGATGATGTTCTGCTCGGAAGACCCCTGGTCAATCATACGAACGTTTATGTTGGCATGGGCTAGTGCGGAGAAAATCCTGCCCGCAGTTCCTCTGGTAGATTTCATGCCCCGTCCCACAACTGCAATCAGCGCCAAATCCGACTCAATCTCAATGGCATCAGGCTGTGCCAGTCTGTGAATGCCTGCCACTACCTTCTGCTCCTTGTGCATAAACTCATCCTGATGCACAAATACGGTCATGGTGTCAATGCCTGAAGGCACATGTTCAAAGGAAATCCCATTCTCCTCAAAGGCCTGCAATACCTTTCTGCCGAAACCAATCTCAGAGTTCATCATATCCTTTTCGATGTTTACACTGCAGAAGCCCTTCTTGCCTGCGATACCGGTGATTACATACCTTGATTTCTGACAGGTGCTTCCCACAATCCAGGTACCGTTGTCCTCAGGGGCATTTGTGTTGCGGATATTGATGGGAATCCCCTGCTGACGCACGGGGAAAATCGCATCCTCATGAAGTACAGTAGCACCCATATAAGAAAGCTCACGCAATTCCTTGTAGGTAATTACCTCAATCCCTTCGGGCTTATCAATAATCCTGGGATCGGCAATCAAAAAACCCGACACATCCGTCCAGTTTTCGTACACATCTACTTTAGCAGCCTTTGCCACGATGGAGCCGGTGATATCGGAGCCGCCTCTTGAGAAGGTTCTTACAGTGCCATCCGGCATAGAGCCGTAGAAGCCGGGAACCACCGCATTCTTGCACTCAGCCAGTTTAGCAGAAAGCACCTTATCTGTCTTGTCCTCGTCCAGCGAACCATCCTCGTTGAAGAAGATGACGGTTGCCGCGTCAATGAATTCAAATCCAAGGTAATTTGCCATCACGATTCCGTTCAGGTATTCTCCTCTGGAGGCTGCATAGTTGCTGCCTGCCTTTGCCTTGAAATTCTTTTCGATTGTTGTGAACTCATTTTCAAGACTGAGCTTTAATCCCAGTCCGTCAATAATTTCCTGATACCTTGCCTCGATATCGGCCAGCGCCTTCTGAAAGTTCTTTCCTGCCTCTGCCAGCTCATAGCAGGCATACAGCATATCCGTCACCTTGGTATCCTTGGAGAAACGTTTTCCGGGCGCGGAAGGAACCACATATATTCTGGTTGCGTCTGCCCTGATAATATCTCCTACTTTCTTGAACTGCTCTGCACTAGCCAGCGAACTGCCGCCGAATTTCACTACCTTTGCCATTTTTCCCGACTCCTCAAATTTTTATATTAGAACTTTATAAAATTAATTAGGCAAGACGAATATCATTTAAGATATCTCCGCCTAACTGCCTGCGTTTCTCTTCAAATTCTTTTTCCTTCATCTCTCCTGTGATATAACCGCAGTCATCGCTGCGGCCGGCATCCACAAAATGCCCTCCGGGGAAAAGACTCTGAACTTTTTCCTCTGCAGATGCCTTGGCGCGGACGAAAAATGCCCTTGTGGTCTCTGCCTTGTCTATCAGCTTGGCTTCTTCCTTGTCCCAGATACATACGATGCTGCTTCTGCCGATATGTCTTGCACAGTCAATCACATCGGAGACTACTGCGCTGGCTGTGGGAAGCTTCCCCGCTCCCTTGCCGTAAAACATTACATCCCCCAGCATATTGCCTGTGACAAAGACACCGTTATATACGTCGTTCACCGATGCCAGCGGATGCTCCTTGGAAAGCATCGCGGGGGCAACCATTGCAAGCACGCTTCCGTCTTCATACCCCACACTGGATGCCAAAAGCTTAATGGTCATGCCTGCTGCTTTTGCATATGCAAAATCCGCCGGAGTAATCTTTGTGATACCCTCCGTATATATCTTCTCGGAATCCACATTCTTTCCAACCATCAGAGAGGAGAGAATTGCCACCTTACGGCAGGCATCATATCCTTCCACGTCAGCCTCCGGATTGCGCTCCGCATATCCCAAATTCTGTGCCTGTTTCAGGGTCTCGGCATAATCGGCGCCCTCCTTTTCCATCTTGGTCAGGATGTAATTGGTGGTGCCATTCAGAATGGCGATGATGCTCTCTATTTTTTCCGCTGTCAAAGCTTTATTGATGGGACGGATAATGGGAATGCCGCCGCCCACACTGGCCTCAAACATGTAACTGCAATTCTTTGCCTTAGCAAGCTCCAGCAGTTCAGCACCATGCTTCGCCACCAGTTCCTTATTGGAGGTACATACGCTTTTCCCCGCTTCCAGTGCCTGCTTAGTAAACTGATATGCGGCACCCACGCCACCCATTACCTCACAGACAATGTCAATTTCCGGATCCTCCAGAATCACCTGAAAATCATGTACTACCTTATCCTCATAGGGGTCGCCGGGGAAATCACGCAAATCCAGGATATATTTTACATGCATCTCCTCTCCGGCCTTGGCACTGACCTCGGCATTATTGTCTTCAATTACCTCTACTACACCGCTTCCGACGGTTCCGTATCCCAGTACTGCAACATGAATCATACTTTTATCTCCTCTATTCTCTTGCTATGAGCTTCACATGATGGACACCCTTTTGTCCTTCCAGCTGTTCCAGCATCCGGGAGATATCTCCCGTGTTTTGCAGAATCTGAACGCTGAGACTTAAGGAAGCGATGCCGTTAATCGGAATACTCTGATGAATGGTCAGAATATTTGCATGATATTCTGCAATAATCTTCAGTACATCTGATAACAGTCCCGGCTCATCATCCATCTGAAAGGTAAGGGTAAGAGTCGTTCCCTGAGAATTATCATGAAACTGAAAGATATCATCCTTATACTTATAAAAAGAACTGCGGCTGATGCCGACAGCATCAACCGCTTCCTGAACAGTAGGAACCTTCTCCGATTCCAAAAGCCTCTTTGCTTCGACAACCCGCAACAATACCTCCGGTACCGCTTTCTGCGTTACCACATAGTATTTTGCCGCATCACCCATATGTAGCTCTCTTTCTCACAAATAGTATTTGTGCGACGGACACTTGTCTGTCAACGAGAGATATTCTAGCACATGTAAACAAAAAGGGCAAGCTATTTTTGTTTCTTTTTTCTAATTATTATTTAAGCCTATTTTTTCTTTCCTCTCAGGCTTTCCTTTCCAGCTCATTTCAAGCTGTTAAATCAGAGGATATTTATCTGTCAGAATCTGTACAATTGCACGGGCTTCAGGTATCCCTGCCTCACCGTTTTTAATCACAAGTGCAATTGCCTCTGCAATTCTGTCCATATCCTGCACATTCATGCCTCTGGAGGTAACTGCCGGAGTTCCCAGACGGATACCGCTGGTCACGAAAGGTGACTGAGGGTCGTTGGGAATGGTGTTCTTGTTGCAGGTGATATGCGCCGCATCCAGCAGCTTCTCCACAGCCTTGCCTGTCAGCCCCTCTGCCGCAAGGTCTACCAGCATCAGGTGATTGTCCGTCCCACCGGATACAATCCTGATTCCTCTGCTCATCAAGCCCTTGCAAAGTGCCTGGGCATTGTCCACAATTCCCTTCTGATAGGCCTTAAACTCATCACCCAGCGCCTCCTTGAAGCAGACTGCCTTGGCAGCGATGACATGCATCAGGGGACCACCCTGGATGCCCGGGAAAATGGCTTTGTTAAAGTTGTATTTTTCATTTACGGCATTGCTGGATAAGATCAGACCGCCACGGGGACCGCGCAGAGTCTTGTGGGTCGTTGTGGTTGTGACATCCGCATAGGGAATGGGACTTGGATGAAGCCCGGCTGCCACCAGACCTGCAATATGAGCCATATCTACCATCAGTACCGCACCGACCTCATCGGCAACCTCACGAAACTTCTTGAAATCAATGGTTCTGGCATAAGCAGAGGCACCCGCAATAATCAGCTTGGGCTTTGCCTCCAGGGCAATCTCACGAAGCCTGTCATAATCGATAAAGCCCTGGTCATTTACTCCATAGGGAACAATGTGGAAGTATTTACCGGACATATTTACCGGGCTTCCATGGGTCAGATGTCCGCCGTGGTCCAGATTCATACCCATGATGGTATCACCGGGCTTGCAGACGGCAAACTGTACTGCCATATTTGCCTGTGCTCCGGAATGAGGCTGTACGTTTGCATATTCACAGCCGAAGAGCTCCTTGGCTCTCTCGATTGCAAGATTCTCCACCACATCCACGCAATCACAGCCGCCGTAGTATCTCTTTCCCGGATAACCTTCCGCATATTTGTTTGTAAGGGGACTTCCCATGGCTGCCATAACAGCCTTGCTCACCCAGTTCTCGGAAGCAATCAGTTCAATATGACTGTTCTGCCTCTCCTGTTCATCCACGATTGCCTGGGCAATCTCCGGGTCCACTTTTCTAACCTCATCCAACGAATACATTTAAAATCCTCCTGTTTTTATAATTCTGTTGAATCCAATATATTACATTCTGAACTTGCCGACAATCGCTTCAATCTTCTCCGTGTTGCCCTGATTGGTGGCAAGAAGATCATTAATCTCTGCAGCCATATTGTTGGTAACCTCTGCCTTGTTTGCAATGTTCTCGATACCTGTCTCATTCTCGGCAGATGCGGTTGCAACATTCTGAACCTGGGTACGAATCACGGATACGGAATCCACCACGCCGTCGGAAGCCTGTTCGATTTCGGCTACCGCCAGCTTCAGCTCCTCCACTTCCTTATGACACTGGTTGGAGGTATCAAGGAAGGCCTTGAAGTAAGTAGCTACATCCTTCTCGATAAATCCAATCACTTCACTGAAGCAGCCCGCAATGTTCTTTATGCTTTCATTGGTCTGGTTGCAGATCTTTTGAATTTCATTCACCGCATCAGAGGAATCCTCAGCAAGCTTTCCGATTTCACCGGCTACTACGCCGAAGCCTCTGCCGGCTTCTCCGGCTCTTGCTGCTTCTATGGATGCGTTCAGGGACAGCAGATTTGTCTGACTGGTGATTTCCAGAATACTGTCAGCCATTTCATTGATTCTGGACAGGGATTCCAGCTCACGCATAGCCTGCTCAACCTTCGACTTGGTTATCTTAACCTGCTCGTTGGTCAGGGTCAGGGTCTTGTCTGCATCCTCCGCCATCAGTCCGGTGGAGGACAACAGTTTATCACTCTTTCTGCCGCTGGCCTGAACCTTCTGGTTCACCTGCTCCACCAGATTTGTGATAGTGTTAATCTCGGCATCCATCTGTTGAATCGCTTCATTCACATTAGAGATACTTGCCAAAAGCTCCTCTGTAGTCGCCATATTGTCGGTAGCACAGTCCACCAGGGAATTGGAGGTGGTCCTCATCACTCCCACACCATCCAGAAGGGAATGCGCACATTCATTCATGGTGGCAACAGCTTCTCCGAGGCCGTTTGTCAGCTGTTCCACCGCGGTGGCAATCTGACCGACTTCACTCTTTTTGCCCACATAATTCTGAATTTCTTCATGGTGCTCCAGGGAGAAATCACCAAGCTTAACCACTGCATCCTGTACATTCTTCAGAGGTCTTGATACAATACCTGAAACAATATACACTCCTGCCACCAGAACAATACAGGTCAGCACGCAGAGCAGGATCATGCTGGTCTGCATTTTTCTGCTTTCTGCAAAAACCTCCTCAACACTGTCCTCCATAATCAATACCAGATGGTACTGGGGAACCGTGCGGTATGTCATGATTTTGTCGCCGTATCTTTTGCTTCCTGTCTCGATTCCCTCAGCTACCTGGGCAAGGATGTCCAGCATATTTTCATCTTCTACCGTTTTTGCTATCAGTTCTTCATCCCCGCACAGCACATAAAGACTGTTGGTGCTGTCAAGAATGGTATACCTGGCATTTTCCAGACCAGATACCTTATAGTTGTCAAGAATCTGACCCAGTCCGCTGACAAAGGGACCGCCGCCTACCAGACCCAGAGGGGTCTTTCCGTCCTTGTCATAAACTGCCATGCGGAGATTCAGAATAATCTGTCCCGATGCGGGAGACACAAAAACGCCGCCGTTATAGAAGCCGTCCGGCTGCTCCGTCATGGTCGCCTGATAAGGCGCAAGGGAATCCCCCTTTCGGGTTGTCATTCCCACTGCTCCCGGGCTGGAATGGGCAAGCACGGTGGTGTTCCAGTTACTTACATACACACCCTCCCACATATTCAGATTTGCATAATACTTCTCCGTATATTCCTGGGCTGCCTTTACATAGTCGGGGTTATCGGGATTCTTCACGACGTTATAGATTTCGTCGGCAGTGGCGTACTCCTTCATGAAACCCTCCGACAAATCCACATACTGCTGAAGAATCTCACCTTGTCCGTCCAGTGCCGTCATCATGTTATTGATTGCGGCATTCTCCAGGGAATTGGTTGTCCTTGCATTGATAGTCACACCCATAATCACCATGCATAACAGGGCCAGAACTGAAATCCACAGTGCAATCGTGACTGACATTCTTTGGTTCTTCATCCTTTTATTTCCTCCTTGCCATCATACTTTATGTAATTTTTATGTGTTCATCCTTTACACATTATACCAGATTGGCAATCATTTTTCCAGCCTTGTTTTCAACCATTTTTATCTTCTCATTTCAGTTCAAAAGACTTCAGCATTGCATTTCCCTGCCCTCTGAAAGTCAGATACAGGGAATGTACACCGTCTTTTATCTGTACATCAACAGTATACTCTTTCCACACATTGGTATAATCCACAGGAATCTCCGCAAGCACCTCGCCATCCCATGCAGTCCTCACCTCAAATACTCCCTTTGCATACCCCCGCACGGCAATGGTGATTGCCCGAACTCCCTTACAATCCAGATATTTAAATCCTGCGGTAGCGGAATCCTGCATATTTCCCACATAGCCCTCCAGCTCGTCTCCGTCCCGTCCGTCCTGCATTACCTTAGGAAACCGGTCTCCGCCCACATAGGCACAGGGCTCCTCGGTAAAAAGGTGGCAGGCGATATAAGCGGGATAACACCGCTTTCCCTCCAGGGGACCTCCGTTTAAGCCGCAGGAAGTAATTTCTGCCTGGGGAATACTACCGTCAGGCAGAATGGTAATCCTTTCCGCACACCCCTGCCTGCTGTACCAGCTGCCATTGGTCTGTCTGTGATAAAAAATATACCAGTCATCCCCAATCTGTACCATACTGCCATGATTATTTGCCCCGTAAGCCATGGGAAGCTCCGCCGGCTTATAGGTATCAATGTGCATATCACAGTTGCTCACCAGCACCCCGCCGTAAACGAATTCTCCGAGAGGACTGGAGCTTGTGGCATAGCAGAGTTCATGCATGACCTCCGAAGAATAGATGAAATAATAGGTATCGTCCTTCTTTCGGATAGAGGGTGCCTCAAAGAAGGCATGGCCCTCATACTGAGTTCCCCCACTGTACTCACACCCGGGAACTATGGTCACAGGCTCCCGGATGACAGTCAGCATATCCTTGTCCAGCACCTGCACCCTTGCTCCGGTTCTGGACTTGTCACCGCGCCCGCAAAAGCCTGTGTACAGGTAAGTCTTATCTCCCTCGGTCAGCACACCGGGGTCAAACTGGGGTTCGTCTCCTGCTCTCTCCCCCAGTCTCGTACCGTCCGCATAGTGCACATAACCATAAAACTCATATCTTCCCGCAGGTTTGTCGCAGACCGCCACGGATACAAAGGGCACCTTGTCCAAGACGTAATACAGATAATATCTGCCGTCAGGTCCCACAGTGACATCCGGGGCATAAAGACACATTTCCCCTGCCTTGTTTACGGGATCCTCATTTCTGGGATAAATAACCCCCTCATATCTCCAATCACTTAAGTCCTCCACCGGAGCTGACCAGCATACATAATCACCCATGCAGAAAACATAACCGTTGTAAAAATCGTGAGAGCCATAGACATAGACTCTGCCGTCAAACACATAGGGCTCTCCGTCGGGAATGTACTCCCAGGAGGGTAAATAGGGATTAAATGCCTGCTTTTTCATCGTTGCTTCTTCTCCTTTTGCACGATATGTATTCATTCCTTGTAACTACTTCTTGATTAACTCACATTCGTATTCCCGTCCGTCGCTGTCAGTGAGCTTTTGTGCCGTCTCCGACCAATGATACTCTGTATAGGTGTACTCCCCTTTCTCATAGCCGTAGCCGTCTCCTCTGTCATTGTAATATTTTAAGACAGCATCTCTTCCGCCATAAACCCGGAAGGACACAGGGACCTCCTCTGCCGAGTGCACGGACAGCTCCGAGGCATTGCCGATGCCCTCTGCCAGCGGCAATACGGAACCTTCCCTGACAAAAAGCGGTATCCGCTCAAGGGGTGCTTCCGCCTCTATCCATTGCCCACCCGGATAATAAGCACCGGTCCAATAATCGTACCAGCCCCTTTCCCCGGGCAGATAAACCCGGCGCGAATGACGCGTATCATTCAGTTTTACGGAGTTCGCCCCAAAATACATAGGCTCCGTCACAGGGCACACCATCAGTGCCTCCCCAAACAGATACTGGTCAGCTATGTCCAAAGCTGTCTCATCCTCCGGAAAATCAAAGGCCAAAAGGCGCATCATGGACCCATCCTCCAGCCAGCATCTTCCCGCCAGAGAATAAATATATGGCAGCAGCAGATACCTCATGCGATTTGCAGAAAGCAGTGCTTCATAAAAGCGGTTGCCGGTACCTCCGACATTTCCGTTCTCCTCCCCAAACATCCACAGCTCCCTCCTGCAGTCTGTGCCGTGTCCGCGAAAGATTGGAAGAAAGACTCCCCATTGAAACCATCTGACAAAAAGCTCCCGGTATCCTGCATCCCAAACAGTGTCATTATAGTCGCCCTTCCAGTACCAGGCTTCTCCCCTCTTCACAAAGAAGGCTCCGATATCCACTGTCCAGAAGGGAAGACCACTGGCGCAAAAATTCAGTCCCGCGGCAATCTGTTTTTTCAGGGTATCCCAACTCGCTGCCGTGTCCCCGGACCACAGAATGGTTCCATATCGCTGCTGCCCGGTCCACGCACTTCTGGTAAGATTTATCACACGCTTTTCTTCCGCCCCGGGCACAGTGCTGCTTCTCTGCCCCTCATAGAGCGCCCGGGCATGATACAGGGCAAATGCATTTTCCTCCCCGGAGGGCAGCAAATCCGCCGCGGTTCTGCAATATTCACTGTACATCACCGCCGGCTCCCGCCTCACCATATGATTCCATTCCGGTGTCACCGGCTCGCTGGAATCGCACCACCAGCCATCTGTTCCGTATCGGAACAGTCCTTCTTCGGCCTGCTTCCAATAAAGCTTTCTCGCCTCCTCCGAAAAGGCATTATAGATATTGCTTCCGGGAAACAGTGCCCCTGCCTCCCTCATCTCTTGATAGTTCTTGCAGCTCTCATCCATATTGGGCCATACCGAAATCATAAAATGCACATTTTGGTCGTGAAGTCTGGCTGTCATCCCGGCAGGTTCCGGAAAACGCCCCCTGTCAAAGGATTTCTGCCCCCATCTTCCATCCTCCCAGGAGCACCAGTCAAGTACTATGCCGTCCAGACCGATGCCTCTTCGCCGATACTCCTGGGCAACCCGGCAGATTTCTTCTGCAGTCTCGTACCTCTCCTGAGACTGGATATAACCAAAAGCCCATTTGGGAAGCAGGGACGCCTTGCCCGTCAGTCGCCTGTATTCCCTGACAACCCCGTCCAGATTCCCGCCATACAGAAAGAAATAATCCTGCTCCTCATCGGCCTCCGTGTACAGATAGGAACCATATTCGGTATCACTGAAAATAAGTGTGGAATCCGTGTTTACCAGAATACCGTAGCCCAGGCTGGAGAGCAGCATGGGAATGGCAATCTTTCTGTTTGCCTGATGCAGATACACCATATGCCCACGGAGATTTAAGACCCCTTCCTCCTGCTGTCCTAAGCCGTAGAGCGCCTCGCCCTCCTGCCAGGAAAGATTCAGTCTGGTATGGTACAGCAGCTTGTCCGGCTCCCTGGCCGCCTCCCGCACAATGCTCTTCTCTCCGTCCGCCGTCTGTATCTTTTCGGTCTTTATTTTTCCGTCGCCGACAATTTTATAGGTCTGGAACTCCTCCAGACTACGGCAGGAATTCTCCTGTTCCCTCATAAGGATTCGGCCCCTGTTATCCAGATAAGTACAGCTTCCTTTCTCCAAATTTACCAGAAGCTGCAGTTCTCCCAGTTTCAGTTCAATTTCCCTGTCCTGCTCCCGGTATTCCCAGTCCCGGTACGGCTCCTGCTCCAGAATTCCCAGCTTCTTTTCCTCGGAAAAATCCTTTCGCTCCGTGTAAGTAACCCTGACACACCGTGAATTCTGGGGCGACAGTCTTAAATTGCCCCTTGCAGAACGCAGATACAGCCCGTCCTCATGCCTTTCAATTTCTGTAAATTTCCCACTTTTCTCAAGAAATGCCTGAAGCATATTCCCTCCATTCCCGTCACCCCTAAAGCTTTAGGTGTGGGTATCCTCCTTTTCATATATCCATGCCTTAGCACTGAAATCCCTGTCTGCCCTTCCGTACTCCGCCACGATTCGACAGCCTTCGGGCAGCCTCGGCTCCTCGTCTGAAGAATCCGCAAAACGATGATACACTGCAAGTCCGCGGTTTTCCCATTCCCGAAGTACCAGCTGCTGTCCCTTAGGTTCGTTGTATCCTCCGGCAGTAAATTGATGTAAAACTGTAGTGCCGTTCTTAATGATGTCGGCAGCCAGTCTGTAAAATCCCATTCCCTCCTCTACAAGCTGCCACTGTCTCTCGGACAAATCGTAAATTTCACCGCTGAGGCACATACGCCCCAGAAACGTAGCTGCCAGAGAATAATAAATTCTTTCCTCTCTGTCTCCTGCCCGCAGCACAGCCCAGATCTGACTCTGCTCCGGTCTGATAACCCTGTGCATATTTGCCGCAATCAAGGGTATGGCCTGAATCTCATGGGCATCGGAAAAGCTGGCCTGACTCACCAGCTCCATCATGGAGGGTTCCAGTCTGTGACCGCCGCTGGAACAATTTTCTATCACAATATCCGGAATTTCCTCCCTGATTTTTGCAAAGAAGCGCCTGGTGGCATTCATCTTACGTCGCAGACCCTCTCCCAGGCTTTCTGCCCCGTCACAGCCCATGCCGATGGTATCGTTGTAATCCACCTTGAGATAGCCGAAGCCGCATTCCTTTAACAGACGGATTACCTTCTCACTGAGATAATCCACCACCCAGGGATCCTCCATGTCCCAGAATCTTTTTCCACCCACCGTCAGCGGCACACCATCTTTTTTTACAAGATGCCTGCTCTCCTCATAGTGTACACTCTTCGAAGCCAGGGACTCCATCTCAAACCACAGACCTGGAATCATTCCCTTGGAACGGATATAATCCGCAATGGGCTTCATACCGCCCGGAAATCTGTCTTCATTCACATCCCAGTCTCCGATGCTCTCCCACCAGTAGTCAGAGTGACCATACCAGCCGGAATCTATCACCAGAAAACGGATTCCCTTCCCCTCTATCTTGTCGCAGATGCGCTTTAAATTCTCAAAGGTGGGATTTCCCCAGGTAGTACAGTACTCGTTGTACAGGATATCCATGGACGCATCCAGAGGAGAAATCTTCGGATGCTGTGCCCTGACCAGTTTATCGCAGACCTCATACAACGAATTTCCTTCCGCAATCACTGCCTCCGGCGCCTCAAAAACCTCCCCTGGTCCAAGCTCCTTCATCCATTGCCCGAAGTCCCTGTCTGCCAGCCCCCCTGCCACAGTCAGCCAGTCATCCTCCTTACAGCGTATTTCCATCTGCCAGGAGGAGGCGCAATACAGCTGAATCCCCAGAAATCTGCCGGTTCTGCTGTCCTCCAGTGCCAGAAAGGGAAAATATTTCCGCACCGGCATAGAGCCAACATTGCCGAATTTTTCGATGCGCATGCCGCACCTGTTCCAGGAGGGCTCCAGATGAAGCTCCTCAATAGTCTCTGTCCTGAGTTTACCCTCTGCGCTCCAGAAGGACTGCAGTCTGTGGATTTTGTCTGCCTTTACCTCCCTCAGGACAAAGGAGCTCAGCATCTCCAACGTGACCTTCCCCCGTCCGTCATTGCGCACTGCGGTTCTCAGCCGGAGTGCTTCTCCGTCCCGCTTACTGCAAAGTGTCAGACTCAATCCCCGTTCATCCCTGTACACAGCACAATCTGACTCTTCCTCCACCTTGGTAAACCGTTCCATGGTACCGCTGCCGCTCATAGTCATTCCGCAGCAGAAACCGCCGGCATAGCTGTCACCCAGGAGCTTCATTTCCGCAAATAATTCCATACCTGACTCCTTTTATTCCATCAACATCCCCATAATCTGTTCTGTCATAAGCTTCTGATAAGCCGTCTCCCGGTTGGTAACGGCTGCTGCTCCCTTGGAGCCAAACACCATCTCTGAATGATGCTCTTCGTTATAGGTATCCCAGTAAGGCATCTCGCTTCCGTCCGCATCTCTTCCGTTAGGGTCACCGGTCTTGATGAAATTGGCCCAGTAATTACACATCTGCCTGGCCAAATCATAATGCCGCCCCACGAAGGGTCTCCAACATTTTGCCAGTGTCTCAAAGAAGAACCACAAATCCACGGAATGGAAGGTGCCTGGATTATCCCAGCCCGGTATATCCGGCGAAAAGCGATAATAGTAAAAGGGCTGCCCCCCTCTTTTGCTGTTGTAGAGAGCCTCTCCCTTAACCGTAGCCTCAATTCCGTTGACTGTGGCATAATGATTGCCGGACCTGACATGAGTCTCGGGACATGCCATAAGCTCTTCTGCCTTATCCCCGAAGATGTCCTTAATCTTCTTCGCCAGTTCCTCCTCATTGTCTGCTTCCAGATAGCTCAAGAATTCGTCTGCAGTGTTTCCGGCCATCACGGGGATATCCACTGTCTTTCCCGCAGCCATCAGCTTCAGCGGGTCACCCACACAGAAAATTCCGTCCTCCACATTGCCAAGCATGGGATGACTTCTCATATATTCATCATATTTGTCCCTGATATAAAAGGCATCCAGCTCTCTTGCTTCCGCCAGGGTTTTCACTCCCAGAAAAGCAAAGAAATCTTCTCCGATTCTCTCTGCATCCGCCAGAGGAATGGGAGTTCCCAGCCCTCCTGCGCGATAAGGGCTTCTGATCATGGCACTCATAATCGTCGCCTTCTGGAACAGCCCCTGATTGCCGGGACATGCCATCTGGGATAGGACGCTGCCGCCCCCTGCGGACTGTCCTGCAATGGTGATATTTCCGGGATCACCTCCGAAGGCTTCAATGTTCCGGATGACCCATTTAATGCCTGCCTGTTGGTCCAGGCTGCCAAAGTTTGCAGGTGCATCCGGCGCTTCCCTTGTCATCTCCGGATGTGCCAGGAAACCGAAGCAGTTGATTCGGTAATTCACCGTCACCACTACCACACCTCTTCGGGCAAGACGTTCCCCGTCAAATTCCATCTCAGCAGGATATCCCCACTGGAGAGCTCCGCCAAAGAACCATACCAGTACGGGCCGGCGTTCCTCTGTACTCCCTGCACCGGTCCAGATGTTGAGATACAGACAGTCCTCACTCATTTCAATCTCAGGATCCACATGCCACTCCCGGCAATAAATATCGGTTCCCAGACCCGGCGTGCTCTGCATGGAAATGGGGGCGAAGCGGTAAGCCTCTCTTATCCCCTCCCAGTTTTCTGCAGGCTGAGGAGCCCTCCACCTGTTTTTTCCCACCGGCGAAGCGGCAAAGGGTATGCCCTTAAAGGCTGTAATTCTGGGGTCTGCCGCCTCGATTCCTCTGACGAATCCGTTTTCTGTCTTTGCTGTTCTAATCATATCTTCCCTTTCTGTTTTCTATTCTTACACCACAACAAATAAAGCTTATCCCCTGATTTCCTTTCGAAAACAAAGCACATTCCATGATAAGGGTTTGACATGGGTATTCAGACTGCCGTCTGCGAAGAAAGCCCCCTGATGCTCTATGGGTTTCAACGCCTCAGGGTTCTCGTAGGTGTTGCGTAGCTCCATGTCTGCACTGAAAAATTCAATGTGTTTATCAAAGGTGTAATCACGAAAACCGGAGGCATCGATGGTCAAAGGATATTCGTTCTCCTCGCTGCGATTGATGACAAAAACAGTAAGGCGTTCCCCCTCCTTGTCCCAGGCTGTGGCAGCATCAATATAGGGAAGTCCCTCCTTGCCCGTATATTGGGAGGTGTCATCTATTGCATAGCCGGGAAGGTCAAAGGTTTCGCATTCCACTTTGGTCTGCATGGAGGTTCCCCTTGCATAGGCAAGCAGGTGCATAAAGGGATAATGAGATGCCGATTTCCATACATGGTCATGATTAGAGGCGCAAAGAGCCCCCAGGCCGCCTGTCATACAGCCAATCTTCACCCTGTCTGCATGGCGCAGGAATGCCAGCTGGATAGAAACCATTCCCAACATCTGAAGCATCTCGCTGCCGGGAAATAAACGGTCCTGCATTTTGTCCGGGTCATGAAGAATATATTTTCTTTCCGGGTCAAACCGATAATGTGCCCTGATCATATTGTGATAACCGTAGCCGGGATGCAACGGGCTGTTGGGACGAATCATGGAACCATACTCATCAAAGGACAGCATCAGCTTTTTGGGGGAACGGCATTTTGCCGCCACCAGGTCACACAGAGCTACCTCCGTATTGATGAAATCTTCATAGTAAGCCGCCCCACCAAGCAAAGCCTTTACATCCCCGGGAGGGGCACTGTGGTAATGATGAATGGAAAGATAATCCACAGAGTCATAGCATTCCTGCAAAACGCTTTCCTCCCACATGGGATAGTGGTCCATAAAGGATGCTGATGATCCACAGACCGCCGTCTCGATGGTAGGATCAATCCACTTCATCACCTTTGACGCCTCATTTACTTTGACGCCGTAGCCTTTGGGATCCTTATCCCATGAGCCAATCTGCCAGGGACCGTCCATCTCATTTCCAAGATACCAGGTTTTCACCTTATAGGGAGCTTCGTGACCATTTTTACGCCGCAGGTCTGACCAGTAAGTGCCTCCCTCATGATTGGTGTACTCCACGATGTCCATGGCGTCCTGAATAGAACCATTACACATGCCCATGTTGACGGTGTACATCGCCTCTGCTCCCACCTTTTCCGCCCACTGCAGATATTCGTCGTGGCCCACTTCGTTGGTAATATACTGATACCAGGCGGGATCCAGATGTACCTTCCTCTCGGATTTTGGACCGATAGAATCCTTCCAATTCCATGCAGACACGAAATTACCTCCCGGCATTCTCACTGCAGGCATTCCGGTGGTGCGGAGCGCCTGAATGAAGTCCTGCCGGAACCCCTGTTCATCCGCCGTGGGATGCTTGGGATTGTACATGGTGCCGTTTACCATGGTGCCGATGGGCTCCAGAAAGGTACTGAAAAGTCTGGGCGAAATTTCGCCTGTCTCAAAAGAAGGATGAATCGTAATTTTTGCCTGCTCTGCCATTATTTCTCCTCCTTGAATAGTTTTCTCAAAAATACATTTGCACAATGTCTCCAGAAGGTCCAGTCATGATAGCCGTAGTCCTCAAAGACCTCAATGGGTGTACCCGCTGCCAACACTGTCTCTTCATTTTTTTTCGTGGATTCATAGAAAACCTCTTTGGTACCACAGGCCACAAACAGCAGCTTAAAGCGCTTCCGGAACTCCTCCGGATGCAGCAATATGTGGCTGTAATCGTCCTCCTCATTCCGAATCACCAGACCGCCGGAGAAAATACCTGCCCAGGCAAACATTTCAGGATTTGCAAAGACAATCTTCTGTGTCTGCATTCCGCCCATGGACAGGCCCGCCATGGCCCGGTGCTCTCTGTCGGCTATGGTTCTGTAGATTTTGTCAATAAAGGGGACGCAGCTTCCCGGCAGCTCCTGCAGGAAAGCACTCATGGATGGATGATATTCCCTGTCCTCGGGGAAACCGTAGCCGGTAGTCATGACGATAATCATCTCCTGCATCTGTCCCTGCTCGATGAGATTATCGGCAATATTGGCAATCCTGCCCTGCCATACCCAGCCCATCTCGTTTTCTCCACCGCCATGCTGCAGATAAAGCACGGGATATCTGCGTTCCCTGTCCCTGTCGTAGGAGGCGGGAGTATAGACATAACAAAGCTTCTCTCTTCCTGTCTCCTGGGAGTGGTAATAATTCATATGCACTGCTCCGTGAGGCACCTGTCTGATGCGGTACTCTTCAAAGTCCTCCTCCGGCATCTCCAGGTAATTGATGGTGCGGAAGCCGCCATAACCCACAGGCGCATTGCCGTCCGTCACATCCACACCATTCACTTTCAGTCCGTAATAGTGGAAGCCTTTTTCAATACCGCTTACCTCACAGCTCCACCAGTCATCCTCACCCCTGGTCATGGGAAACTGCCCCATCCCCCAGATATCCGCTTCCACCGTTTTGGCACCGGCTGCGCGGAACCAGAATCTTGCCCTTCCCGCTGCTCCATCCAACACCTCGTAGCCTGCATGCTCATCCTTATATTTTCCCGCAGGCTGTCCATTGGCATCCGTAGCAAAAATCACGCCCTTGTAAATCGGGTCAAACATCAACAGATGGTCTCTGAAGGTCTGGTAATCCAGCTGCGTCTCCGGCACCGTGACCTCCGCATAGGAAAAGATATCCTCCCTGTCATCTTCCTTTGTATCCCGGAAAATCAGCTTGGCAAAATCCCTCAGGCTTTCTCTCCACACATGCCACTCGTGAAAGCCCTTATAGCTACGCTGTCCCCCTGCCACCCCAAGGGCGGCAAATCTGTCGGTATACTTCCTCTGGATTTCCTCCAGGCCCTTCTCTCCTACCCCGGCAGTCATAAGCACCGTCAGCATAGGATATGTATCCTGCTGCTCCAATACAACCTCTGTCTCCTCATATCTGACCCCGGAGAACACCCCGAGGTGGGCAAAAAGATTCTGATAACGGGATACAATCTGTACCGCCTGGGCGGAGCCCAGAGAAAGGCCTGCCATGGCTCTGTTCTCCCTGCCCTTTTTTACCGCAAAACGGCTCTCAATATAGGGGATACAGTCCTCCACCAGCTCCCTGCCGAAATCACCCGGGAAAAAGACGGGATCCTCCCCCTTGCGGAAGGCATAACCGCAACACATTACCACAATCATGTCCTGACAGGTACCCTCGGCAATGAGATTATCCAGAATGAGATTCAGCTTCCCGTTCCAGATCCATCCGGTCTCATCCTCACCAACCCCATGCTGGATATAGAGAACCGGATATTTTTTCCCGGCTGTTTCTCCGTAACAGGGCGGTGTATATACATAACATTTTTTCAGATGCCCGTTGACACTTGAGGTATAAAAATGCTGCTGTACATCGCCGTGGGGCACATCCTTTAAAAACCAGAATTCCGAGCCCTCATCCGGCACCTCTACAAAGTTTGTGGCACCGAAACAGCCATAGGCTATGGGTGCCAGCGGATTTACCACCTGCACTCCGTCCACAAACCAGTTGTGATAATGAAATCCCGGGGCAATTCCCGATACTCTTGCGAAAAAATTCCCTTCTCCGTCCTTCTTCAGAGCAATCCTGTCACGGCTCATGCTGCCGCTGATTCCTGCCACCTCCACCGTCTCTGCCGAGGGCGCATGCATGGTAAAGGTCACATCGCCGTTGTCCTCCAGCCTGGCTCCCCAATCATCGTCCCGATAGCAGATAGAAGACTTTCCCTCCTTCTCCTCCATCACTGCCTTCTTGTACATAGGATCAAAGAAGAGCGGATGCATAGTCAATGCCTGGTTCTGTTTTGTCTGCATATTCATTTCCCCCTAATACTATACTCACACTTATTTACTAAATTCTATCAACTGTAAAATCACAACCGGCCCCGCCGCAAGGCGCATGAAGAGCAGGCAAAATCAAGTGTTCAGGATTTTCTCCAGTCCTTCGACCAGTCTCTCATACCGCTCCATGACCCCACTATGATGTTCGGATATGTAGTCTAAATTTCCTTCCTTTACTGCCGCTTCCAGAGCCTTTGCTTCCTCTGACAGGGCAATGGCTCCTATGGTCATGGAGTTGCTCTTCAGGGAATGCACCGATATCTTATAGCAGCTCCAGTCCTTCTTTTCAAGAAACCTCTGCAGCTCTGCTGCCTTCTCTTCCTTGATATAATCCCTCAGCACCTCCAGATAGAACTCCTGGTCCATACAATATCTGAGGCCGGTCTGTACATTAATCTCCCCAAGGGTTTCCAGGCGCTCCAGCACTGTGAGTTCATCCTGCTTATTCTGCTCTTCCTGTTCTCTCTGTTCTTCCTGCTCGTCCCGTTTTTTCTGCTCCGGAACCTCTTCATCTGCCCCTTCCCGGGCACTGTGTATCTTTCCCTCCGGCAGATATCTCTGCAGCATCTCCATAAGCTCCGCTTCCACAATCGGCTTTGTGAGATAATCCGTAAAGCCCGCCTCCATGTATTCTTCTCTTGCACCCATTATGGCATTTGCCGTCAATGCAATGACAGGGGTATCCACATTCGGGCCGTATGCCAGCTGTTTCATCCTCTGTAAGGTCTCAACGCCATCCATCTTAGGCATCATATGATCCAGAAATACTATATCATAACGTGTCTTTTTCACACACTCCAGGCACTCCCAGCCGTTCAATGCCGTGTCAATCCGGATTTTTGTTTCCTTCAAAAGCCCCTTTACCACCTTCAGATTCATCTCAACATCGTCTACCACCAGGATTCTTGCGTCAGGTGCGCTGAATGACAACGATGTATCCTCATCGCTATTCAGATACTGCTGATACCTGCTCTGTAAATCTCCGATAGGGTCGGCATTCGTGATAGTCTGCGGTATTCTTGCCTTAAAACAGGAACCCACGCCGTAGACACTGTTCACAATGATTTCTCCACCCATCAGTTCTATCAGACTCTTCGTGAGGTTCAGTCCAAGTCCCGTTCCCTCTATGTTGCGGTTGCGGCTTTCTTCCATCCTGGCAAAGGGCTGGAACAGTCTCCCCAAATCCTCCTCCCGGATTCCGATTCCGGTATCCGTTACGGAGATGACAAGCAAAAGCTGCTTTGTGGAAATCATTTCATAGTCCAAGCTGAAGGTAACCCTTCCCTCCTTCGTATACTTTACGGCGTTGGACAGGAAATTATTAATGACCTGTCTGATTCGCACCTCATCGCCGTATAAACCGGAGGGCATTTCCGGATTTACCTCCACATTTAGCTTTATGGGCCGATTCTCCACCTTGGGTTTTATCATGTTACAGCAGTCATTGACAATGGAAAACAAATCATACTGTACCGGAAGAATCTCCAGCTTACCGGACTCAATCTTGGATATATCAAGAATATCATTGACAATCGAAAGCAATGAATTGCCTGCACTCTGAATATTCTTTGCATATTCTCTCAGGTTCTCGTCCTTACACTCCTTGAGCAGTATTGCATCCATACCAAGGATTCCGTTGATAGGAGTGCGAATCTCGTGGGACATGTTGGCAAGGAAACGGCTCTTTGCCTGATTTGCCACAATTGCATCATTCTTCGCCTGTTCCATAAAATGCAGATGCTCCTGCATCATCTGTCGGACGTAACAGATGAAGACGCAGACAGCAAAAATACAGATTCCGTATCGGCTGTACTTGCCGAAATCACCGACCTTAACCGCATAGGTCCTGATGAGATCAATCATCCCTCCAATCATCATGCAGACCACACCCAGAAGCTGTATGCCGGCCTCAAGAGTTTTTACTCTTCCCACAGTCATAGCCAGCGAAAACGCCACTACAAATATCAGTATAAAAATAATACTGTGGGACACAAAAGCCATGTTCAGGAAATCCACCCATCCGCCGATCTGAAGTATCAGCTGTACTATCACATTAGTTATTGAAAACACCATAAGAACGTGCATAATCTTGCGCAGGTTTGGCATGGCCTCATAGAAATATACCTCAGCAAACAAAGGCATGGTCATCAGCAGAATAAAAATCAGGTTGGAATATATCGTCTGATTTCCGAAGAAAATCCCGGGCACCTTGGTCTCGATAAAGTGATAGATGCTGGTCAGCAAAAGATACACTGCCAGAAAACCAAGTCCGTTGGTGGGCTTGCGTGACAGACGCTGCACAAGGGTCAGCACAAGCAGCACAACAGCCACAATCAGAATAATCAGAGTACATAAAAGACCCACTAGCTTTTGCCTGATAAAAGCAAAAACTGCCACTGTTCTCTGCGCAACGGTAATCTCGGTGACATAAGAAGCATAATTCGCATAGGGAGAACACATTTCTATTTGTATCTCCCCCTCCGAACAGGTCTCGGGGATATCGGCGAAGACCATGACGCTGCCCGGCGTTTTCCCGAAGAGACGCCGGTCCTTAAGTCCGAAGGTATAAATTTCCTGTCCGTCCACCGTAATACGCAGGGTTTTGTCTGCCGACAGGAAGGTAATGGTTTCTCCCAGATATTCCTCAGGAATTCTGTTCCGAATCACAATTTTTTCATATGGACGGCTGCTGTCATAATAAGGTAATTCCGGGAGGGCCGTCTCCGTTCCGTCCTCCCTTACCATGGACCATCCTATATTAAAGGTGCTCACCTTCCCCTTTGTCAGGGTCACGTCATCTACCTTTGCCGTCGCGATAATGACACCTATGACTATCACCTGTATGAAGAAAATTGCCCATATTATTCTGGAAATCGTCTTTTCCATTGTCAAATCCTCTTTGTATTCCCCTTGTGGTTGTTGATGTCACCCATTTCTCCCATGAAAGCCACGATACTTTCCGTGGTTTCGGTTATACCGTTTCCCAAATACACGGATGATGCCCTTGCAATCAGAAATATCATAACACATTTTTTTTGTTGTGTATATCAATATCCGCATCATTGAACCGGAAATTGATAAAAAAAGAGACCTTTATCGCACGATAAACGTACCATAAAGGTCTCCTTCCGGTTCTTTCAGATATTTATTTTGCAAACGTCAAATTCAACAGTATTTTAGGCTTATTTTCTGATACTGCTCAATACTTCCGACGGAATTTCAAATTCCACAGCCCCCATACACATCGGTGCCACGTCTCCTTCATTAAAGCCAATCACTACATTATTGTTTTCATTCAGATAGAAAGAGGTATCTTCCGTAATCGCTTTGAAATTCAAGCCCTCAATCTCGTCATTCAGCCAGTAATATACCATGTCGTCTGCATCCATCTGCTCCTGCATCTGTTCTTTGATATTTTCACTGATCGGGGTAATATAATCTGCACCGTCAATAAAGATATCCTTTAATTGCAGCCGCTCTCCGGTATTTAAATCAATTGTGTAATAATAATTCCACTCATAACCGCTTCCGGCCCCCTGATAACACAGAAGCTTCAGTGTAAAGTAATCCTGTGTTGTTGCCAGGACCTCACTTTTGACAAGAATATCCTGGTAACCTGCCTCATCCTTTACATGAGCTTCAAACTGCTCTACCAGCTCATCTGTGATTTTCTGGATTTCAGCATTTATTTCCTCTGTTGTACGCTCCAGATTTTCCTGCACCCTGCTGTCATCAATCTGACTATCCACCTTTATCTCCGGCACGTCAATATCCGCATTGTGTCTGTCCGATTCATACTGATAATCCCGAAAGGTGACCACTTCAACAAGCTGTCCCACAATCGGTATCTGCCCCATTGCATGAGCTATGGAAGCGGAAGTATTGGGTAAAAGTACAAAAGCTCCCATAAGTGCAGCGGCTGTTGCCGTAAACTTTATCATTCTTCTCATTCTACGTTCTTTTCGGTCTGCCATATTTGCTTCCTCCATTGTTTTGCGCAGTTTTTCAAACTGTTCTCTTGACATCTGCGGTTTTTGATATTCTTCCTTCATCAACAGAAGCTTCTTTTCCACATTCTCATTTTGCTTTAACATTTCGGGCAAATTATAAATCATATTATCACCTACTCTCCTTTTCCAGGCTGTACCTGTTACTGTCCGTCTCATCAGAAAGCTTTTCCCGCAGCTTTTTCATACTACGATACAATCTGCTCTTGACTGTATTCACGTTCTCTTCCAGAATATCTGCTATTTCCTCTAATGTCCTGTCTTCAAAATACTTTAGTATGATAATCGCTTTGTCCTTATCCGAAAGCACATCCAGGGCTCTCTGTAAATCAATATCTTTGTACTCATCTTCATAATAACCGGCCTCCACTCCACTTTCCTCCTGAATCGCTTCATAGGAAAGAAACCCCGGTTGCCTCAGATACTGAAAGCATTCGTTGAGCATAATACGATATACCCAGGTTGCGGCATATTCCTGATTCTTCAAGGCCTGGCTGTTTCTTAAGGCCTTGTAGGCGCCATTTTGCACAATATCACCTGCATCCGTTTCATTATGCACATAGCTGTAAGCCAGGCGATAATAACGATTATAATTTTCTAAAATAATTTGCTCTATCAGCTCTTTGTTTGCATTGTTCTTTTTTCCGGAAAAAATCTGCAAGGCTTTCACCTCCTTTGTACCCTTCTGTAACATTAGATACTACATACCATATAAAAGTTTCATAGTAAACTTAATTTTTTACACTCATTTCTTTTCCGAACATATGATATAGCACTACACAACAAAAAACAGGAAAGGAAACAGAACACATGGCAGATAACTATATTCGCTTATCTTTGGAAACACATTTATTTTTTTCCCGAATCATGAAAGAACATGCTCTCTTTTTGGAAACAGGCTTTCCATGCAAGGACAATAACTGGATTAAGGAATCAGACTTTTTCAGACAGCAGTTTGAAAAACTGCTGATAGATGTTATCAAAATCAGTGACGGTAAGATTAACGCCGGGATTCTGAAATCCGATGAACTGGTTACAGAGTTTACCATTCCCGCCGAAAGGCGTACCGAACACTTAAGCGGTGTACCAATCAACTCGGCTGTTTCCAGGATGGAGGCAAGCCTTCGCCCTGGTGTATGTCGTGAAAGCGACAGTGAAATAACGAGATGGGTACACTGTATCAATGAGAGAGCCCTGCGGCTCTTAGACGATTTCATTCACTTCAAGGAACGCATATTGAGAGAGGTAGAAAACTGCAGACTTTTTTCTTTTAATTATCCTCTTCTCATCCGGCACATCCTGCGCGAGGCAAAGCTGTACCGCTCCACCATTGACAGCCTGATGCATAACAGACAATTTTCCTATAAAGGTCTATGGGAGATTGAAGAATTCTGGAATCAGATTATGATGGAACACGCCCTTTTTATCCGCGGTCTGTTGGATCCCTCCGAGGAAATCCTTATAGAAACAGCCGATGATTTTTCCAAGGATTACAGGAGGCTCCTGGAAACAGCGAAACAGCAGGACCGGGCTGCATTACAGGAGATAACTGCCGCTTCCCTTGCAGAGACACTCAAATACCGGGACTTTAAATCCGCCGGAACAAAAGGAATCTTAAGCTGCGACATTCTATCTGTTATTCTGCCGCTGCTTGCAGATCATGTTCTCCGCGAAGCCAACCATTATATCCGTATACTACAGTGTGCAGGCGTTAGGGAGGGCAACTAAATGGAACTATTGCACTATCCCTGTCCGAACAAAACCAGACATTACGAAATTGAGGCAATTCAGATTCCCATTGTCTACAATAAATACGGAGACCACGATCCCGACGGCTTACTGTATGTGTTAAAACAGGATGCGGAACGAATTCAGCAGAAGGCTACCGAGCTCTTTAGCCAGGAAATACCGCAGCCCTGCGAAGAAGTGGTACCCCTGGTAATCCGTGCAAATGTGGGAGAAAAAGTCATCATCTCCTTCTCCCACTCTCTCAACAGGCCATTATCCATTCATGTCCAGGGATTGGACTATGATGTCCAGACTTCAGACGGTGCTTCTGTGGGCTACAACAAAGACTCCACGACATGTCACCGGATTACCTATACCTGGTATGCTTCCCAGGAGGGGGTATATCTTTTTCACGACATGGGAGATGCCACCAGCAACGAGAGCGGAACCAACATCCACGGCTTATTTGGAGCAATCATCATAGAAGCGGCAGAATCCACTTGGCTGGACCCTGTAAGCGGCAAGGAACTGCAAAGTGGTTTATTTGCGGATATATATCATCCAACCAAACCCTCTTTTCGCGAATACGCCGTTTTCTTTCACGACGAGCTGGAAATCAAGAATAAAGACGGCATGCAGCCGGTGGACCCCCACACAGGCCTGCCCTCCTCCACAACCGGCATCAGCTACCGCTCTGAGCCTATGCGGAACCGCCTTCCTCTCACACATGACCATGCGGATACCGGCGAAGATATTTCCATGAGTTCCTGGGTCTATGGAGACCCTGCACCTCCCATCCTGAGAGCTTATGTCGGCGACCCGTCAAAAATCAGACTGATTCACGGCGGCATAAAGGAAACCCATGTATTTCATCTTCACAATCATCAGTGGCGGCCGGAAGGAGAAAACCCCAATTCCACCATAATTGACTCTATTACAATCAGTCCCCAGGAATGCTTCACTCTGGACATTCTACACGGTGCGGGCAGCCTGAATGGCACCATTGGAGACGTTATTTTCCATTGTCATCTGTATCCGCATTTTCACGAGGGCATGTGGACCCTGTGGCGTATACACGACCGGCTGGAGGATGGAACAGGTGTATATCCTGACGGTACCCCTATCCCGCCTCTTTGTCCGCTAAAGGATCGGGCCCTTCCGCCAAAGAAAGACAGACTGCACCCCGGATATCCGAACTTTATTAACGGGACATTCGGAGAACGCCCTTTACAGCCTCCACTGGGTATCCTAAACCATGATGGTACCAATAAAATAGATCCTACCGCTCTGGAACAGGCCAATTTTGTAAAGGGCTATCATCCCGGCGCCCTTTATACAGATACCTGTCCCTGTGAGACAGACTGCAACCTGAAAGTCTTCGAACTGGCCCTTGTCCAGGCAAAGGTGACCTACAACAGCTATGGCTGGCATGACCCTCAGGGCAGATTTTTCGTTCTGAAGCAGGACCTGGAGCGGCATGGCGGTCTCAACGACTATATTGAGAAGGTAGAAAGCCAAAAAATCCATGTTGAGCCTCTTGTCATCCGCGCAAATGCCGGTGACTGTGTAGAAATCAGGCTTACCAATCTGTTGCCTGAACATCTTGAGGAAAGTCCCTTCCAGATGCGAACAATGACAGATATGGCCGGTTTTCATATCCATCTTGTGAAATTTGACACCATTGTTTCGGACGGTGCCGCAAATGGCTGGAACAATATTGCAGGAGCCGGACAATACGAAACCTTAATTGAACGATTTTTCTTGAATACAGAGCTCCACACCGTTTTCTTCCATGACCATTTGTTTGCCAACTCCCATCAGCAGCATGGTGTATTTGGTGCCCTGATTGTGGAGGAGGCAGGTGCTACCTTTCACAATATCAAAACCGGGAAACCGCTTGCATCAGGAACCAGAGCAGTTATTAAGCGAAAAGATGGCACAGCTTATCGTGAATTTGCTTTGTTTGTCCATGACTTTGCACTTTTGTTTGATAAGTCAGGCAACGCACTGAATCCACCCGAGGTTCCGGGTTCCCATGATGATCCCGGCGTAATGGGCATAAACTATCGATGTGAGCCTATGAGGGAACGCTTAAAGAAGCATGGAGACCCTGCCTATATTTTCAGTTCCCTGAAACACGGAGACCCTGCTACTCCTATTCTCGAAACTTATCCGGGTGACGAAATAATTATCCGGCTTCTGGACGGGGCACACGAAGAACAACATGCCTTTAACCTGACCGGTCTGACCTGGAAAAAAGAGATTACCAACGTACTTTCTCCTGATGTGGCTTCTCAGACAATCGGCATCTCGGAGGCATTTAATATTCACATTACCAAGCGTTACCTCCCCGGTGACTATCTCTACTACTTTGGAGGCATTGATGATGCATGGCTGGGATTGTGGGGTATCATCCGAGCCTACAATCATAAGACGAAAAGACTGAAACCTATCTGCAAGACTTATGACAGTATTCTCCCGCTGCCGCCCTGCCCCGACCATAATGCTGTAATCAGACGCTATGAAGTAGCTGCAATTCAAAAGAACATTTCCTACAATGACTACGGTGACCATGATCCTGACGGACTCATGTTTATCCCCCTTGAGGATGTCAAAACGGCGTCGCAGAAAAATTACCGGCTCAAGCCGCTTATCCTTAGAGCCAATGCAGGGGATTGGATTGAGATCACACTGCATAACCTGTTTGATCCCGATACTCCGATTCCGTATTTCGACTATCCCCGGGTTCCTCTGGATTATGCACACAAACCTTCCATGCGCGTATCCTTAAATCCGCAGTTTTTGAATTATGATCCAATCAGGGATTCCGGTATCAATGTGGGATATAACCAATATGAGCAGACTGTTGGCGCGGGTGAAAGCAAGAAATATTTGTGGTATGCAGATAAGGAATACGGTGCCTGCATTATCCAGTCCTTTGGCGATATGAGAAACCACAGATATCACGGTCTTTTTGGTGTTATTATCATTGAACCCGCCGGTGCCAACTGGTACAAAAGCTTCTCTCTGTGTAAAACCATCTATGATGAATCAGCCGTGATTACTGCTCCGGGGATAGAAAGCTTCCGTGAATGTGTGGTTGTCACGCAAAATGGTATCCGCATGCTGGATAAAGAGAACCGGTTGATTCAGACAACTGTTGCAGGAGAAAATGATACTGATGTAGACGCAGAAGACACCGGAGAAAAGGGGTACAATTACCGCTCGGAACGTTTTGCAAACAGACTGAAACGCAATCCAAGAATATCCAAGATATTCAGCAGTCGCATACACGGTGATCCTGCCACTCCGGTTTTCCGGGCATATGCCGGGGAGCGGGTAATATTCCGTACCGTAATGCCCTCCGACAAACCGCGAAATGTCGGTTTCTGCATCCATGGTCATACCTTTAAGAAACAACCGAATGACCCGCTCTCCAAATCTATTGCCGTGCAGGGCGGTATCAGTATCGGCAATACTTTTAATATGGAATTAGAAAAGGGCGCAGCTTCGCCGGGCGATTATCTCTATCGCTCCGGAAGCTTTAAATGGGACGTCGAATCCGGCATGTGGGGAATTCTCAGAGTGCTGAAAAAGAGAATTTTCTGCAGAAAATAGGGGACGTTTCTTTTGCCACGCAGAGTGTCCCTCTGTCATGATTCATGACAGAGGGACACTCTGCGTGGCAAAAGAAACGTCCCCTATTGACAATCCTCTACATGTATGCTATTCTACAAGAACTCTTTGCACTGCATATAAATCTACAGTACAAACTGAGCAGACCGTGA
>JBJENR010000101.1:0-10985 GCA_051880315.1 Acetatifactor sp. | reverse complement strand
CTTAGTTGCTTCCCTACTCCCCGTATATCACACAAAATGATTGGGTATTCACTAACATCCTTGACATTATCAATATCCTTTTTATATGTTAGTCTGAAATTATTATTTGACAAAAAAATGGATGGTGTAAATTCTTCATCATCAATAACCAATATATCTATCCGCTTACGTAAATCTAGAATTTTTTCATCTTTTACAGATTCATTTAACTTCAAATCTTCTATTCTGTACTTAATAATGCATATCTCTGGTATTTTCATAAACTTCATCCTTTCGATTTTATATTCTTTTCACATCTACATACGTCGTACTTTTCCCTGCTCCAACCTTCGCAATCATTCCATCATCCGTCAACTTCTTCAAAGCTCTCTCTATCGTCTTTTGACTAAGCTCCGGACAAAGCGTCATAATATCCGACTTGCCCAACTTCACTAACGAACGTTCAATAACACTGTATACACGCTCCGGCGAAGTCATTTTCTTCTTTTCCAGTAAAATAAATCTGTCTTCAAAGTCTTTATATGCATTAATAATAGTTCCCAATGTGTATCTAATAAACGGCATGTAATCATTTGTATTCTCGTGCCAATTTAATGAACTATCCTGCAATACTTCATAATATGTTTCTTTCGACTTTTCGACTACCATTTCGATACTGATATATTTTCCCACAAGGTAACCAGCCTTGTATAACAATAGTAACGTCAAAAGTCTGGACATTCTTCCGTTGCCATCCCCAAAAGGGTGAATACATAGGAAATCAAGTATCACACACGGAATCACTAACAACGGATCAATTTGTGTATGATTGATTACTTCCTCATATTGCTTACACAGAGCTTCTATATACTCCCCTGTCAAGATTGCAGGAACCGGCTGAAACCTTACGCTCTTATTACCAAGCTCATCCTCTTCTTCGATGTAGTTATCCACCATTTTATAACGTCCACCATTGCCTGATTCCGAGTAACTGTAGAGATATTTGTGGAGAGTCAAAATGTCATTTGGTTTTAGTTGTATATAAGAATAACTGTCATGAATCATTCCCAGTACTTCTCTATACCCTGCAATTTCTTTTTCGTTTCTGTTTCTTGGTTCACTCTTTTTTTGAACAATTTCTTTTAATCTAACATCCGATGTATAAATTCCCTCAATTTTATTGGAAGCTTCTGTACTCTGAATTCTTGCAACTTCCATTAATTTATCCAAAATCTCCGGCTGTGTTTCAATATATAATTCTTGCCGGCCTTTGTATTCATGAAGTGCAGAAATCATATTCATTACCTCAATTGTAATAGGCATTTCTTCTATTTTTTTGTAATTTATCTCTTTCATAGTCACTTCACATCCTTTCTACCCCATTTTACTGCAAATGACACAGAATATCAATAGTCATTCTACCCCATTTTGTCTTTTTCCACCCCAATCATCTTGTTTTGGGGTAGAAAAGAAATAAGTGGGGTAGAATCCTCTCATTAACCATATCCTGAATATTACTAGCCCACTTATACTCACTTATTCCGCACATTTATTTTCAATCCCCTTATTATGCACCAGCAACTCCTTCGTCTTCTCCACCAAGTCCTGCTCCCCAGATTCAAATATTGCCACTCTATATTTTTTAAGTTTAAATTCATCTATGAAATGCTGCATCTGCTCCATAACCAGCGAATCTGTTTTATCTGCCCGTGTAAGCCATATGCAGGCGTATCTGCCTGCTTTATTCACTGTTAACTCCATGAAATCCTCCTCTTTCTTCTCTTCCTCTATACTCCCCATTTCCTTCCATGTTTAATCCATCGCTTTCTACAAATCTCATCTACAATGTTGCATTCCGTTTCCGAAAACCCCTGCTCGGCCTGCTCGCTCTGCCCGTTTCGCACCATGAGCAGGCTGAGCAACTTTTTTCAAAAAACGGATTCAACTTAATCAAAAGGAGTCGGCCCGGTATAAGTTTTCCATTCTTCCCGGCAAATGTTATGAAATCCTCTGTGATTGTTAATACATTTTTCATCATAAATAATCCCGTATTTCTTCTGATTTTCTCTGATATAATGCAAAAAGCTGCTGCTTGCCCTTGGTTTTTCCAAGTTGGCATCGCACCAGCTTTCATAAGCACTATACAAATCTGTTGACTTCATAGATTTTCCCTTTTCAAAGCGGATATACCCTGTGGATTTCATAAAAGCCAAAATATTATTTCCTTCTTCCTTGGCATCCTCCAAGTTCTGCTTTGCCTGTGAACTTACCGTAAATTGGTAATGATTCTTTAGCAGCCTCCGCAAGCCCTCAAATGCCCAAAGAAAGATTCCATCCCGTTCCTGTTTCAATTTGTCAATGAGAAAAGGATCATCCTCTCTGTCCTCCGGCTTATCCTTGGTAGTCAGGAGTAATTGTCTGCGATAAAATCCATCGGACTTATCATATAAAGCGTGTAAACCGCCATTTCCGAAGCAAATGAATCTCACATATAATTCACCCTGAACGCTCTGCTGTCCCTTTCTCTCAATGTCGATTTTATCTTCCAATGTCACAATGCTTTTGATGTGATTGGTCTGTGGCAGGGCTTCCATTTTCATATCATCATCCACCATAACAAGCATGTATTCCAAATCTGCCCTGGCAAACTTGCTGGTTTCGATTTTCTGAATGCTTCCGGTATACATATTCGGTCCAAATATTGTTCTAAGCACCAGTCCCACTCTGGATTTTCCTTCGCCACCTTTACCAACCATAAGAAGCATTTTCTGTGCCTTAGTTACCGGCAAAAGTAAATATCCAAAATATTCCTGTAAGGTAAGGATATCATCGTCATGCAAAAGCTGAGACAAAAACTTAAGCCATACAATCGGTTCCTTTGCCTCTGTGCTATAAATTACCGGCAATCGATTCATACAAAATTCCTTTTCCTCTGTAAACCTTCCATCCGTAAATAAAGTGCCATTACTCACATGAATCCTATCGGTCTGTGTCGGAAGGGGCTCTGAATATGCCGCTATCTTGATACTCTGCAAAATAGAGGATACTCTCTTTGCAAGATTGGTCTGTACATAATCTTTAATACTTTCATAAATCTCATTCTTTATAGCTCCCTCATCCTCAATCATGCCGTCAACCGTGAACAACCGCCCATGAATACACCTCATAGGACGCTTTTTGATGTACTCCGCGGCAAATACTGCCTCAAATATTTTACCTTCGCCGTCAGTCCACTCCGGCACTAAATTACTGTCTCTCTTTAATTCGTTTTTCAATTTTAATAATCTCCTCTCCATAAGTTTCTAAAAATACAAGCTGTCTGTTACTGTCTGAAAATGTCAGCTCATCCATCATCCAATTGATTTTATCCATTTGTTCCAACGCCTCTAAAAACAGCGGATGAAACTCTGAAAAATCCATATCCTCATTGTCCGGTGCCAATTCTCTTTTCCATGTAATGAGCATACGATGATATTCATGCAATATGCTCAATGATTTCCGTACCAACAATGCCTGTGACCTTTTAAAATCCGCTTCTACTTTTCTCCTATCCACCACAGAACCATGCTCCTTGAATTTCCCATGGATAGAAATATCAATAGGAAGTTGCAGGTCACTGATAATCTTTTTAGCGGCTTCATATTGCGACAGACCATAAAGGCCCGCCACAAGGTTAATCGCATCTCCGTGAGCACCACATCCGAAACAATGGTAATGGTTATTATCCACCTTCATACTGGGATGCTTGTCCGGATGAAAGGGACACAAACAAAATCCCCGGGAATTTACCCGTAAACCATAAAAGGAAGCTACCTCCTTTGCTGAGACAGCCTCCTTCACATCTGTAAAAATATTCACTTATCGTTCCTCTCCTCTTCTTACTTTTTTCGTTTGCTCCACCGGTTCCCCTACGGCTTTTTTATAATCCGCTTCAATCGCCTTCTTAATGGAATACACATGGTTAGTTTTTGTTCCCATCTCATGATATTGCCGGAACAAAGTACCATGTTTTTTTTCTAACTCTGCAAGCCGGCTCCTGAGTGCCTTTTCCGAAACAGAATTGTCATCAAATAATTCGGACATCTTTCGTCTTGCCATATAAAACTGAGTAAGCTCTGCCCGGTGCTCTTCCTTAAATTTATCAGACGCACCCTGCGATTTGATTTTGCAAAGAGTATCATATACCGGCTTATAGGTTCTGTAATTTTGAATGACAGAAAGCTTATCCCTGATTTCCTTTGCTTCCTTTTCATTACTGCGGACTGCGCTGCTTACCTCAGAAACCTCATGGTACATTTCCTTTACTTTCTCTTCCAGCTCCGAAAAAGTAGAAATCTGGTTTTCTTTCAAAAAGCATAAAATCTCTGCTTGTTGCTTTAAGTTATTGGTCTTTGCTCTTCGGGAATAAGCTCCTTCATTCCGACCTTGATAGTAAGCATCTAAAATACCGGCAAGAGTTTTAGTCTCCATATCATAACGCTTTCTCTCTTGCTTATCCTCCGCCAATGCTTCCTTAAACTCCTGTATCCAGCCGACCATCTCCCCGATATGCCTACGAAGTTTTTTCAATAGTGCATTTGTTGTTTTAATCAACCGATTGAAATCTCCCTTATCAGTACGAATCCCCTTTTTCTCCATGGCACGAACCGTAGGTCCTTCATGAATGGAAGGAATCTCATCAAGCCCCCTTTCCTCATTGGAGCGGTGGTCGATTCTCTCCGGCAAGCCTTTTTCTTCAAACTTTTGATTTACAAGGTCTGCCCAATTTTTCCGCCACTCAAGCAACGTTTCCGGCTCTCCCCAATCTGTTGTAGAAACTGCGTTGAACGCTTCCTTCCCATCGTCTCTTTTTAGCGGTTCCCCATTTTCATCTGTAAGATATTCCCTTCGTTGTTTATAGCCCCAGGTTCCGTCTTCCTTTAACGGACGGATGGGAGACAGTACATGAAAATGTGGATTCGGTATTCCTTCCTCTCCCTTATCCGGGTCGTGAATCGCCAGGTCAACAATCATTCCCCTAGCCACAAAATTTTCCATAACAAATCTTCGTGCCAGTTCCAAATTTTCCACATAGGTGAATTCGTTTTGCAAAGCTGCATTAAAAGAATAACAAAGCTGCGCCTGCGAATGTTTCTCCACCACTTCCAATTCATTCCAAAGCGTTTCCCGGTCAGCTAGACGCTGCGGTGCATGCGCCGGTAACAAAATTTCCGTATATAGAACTCCACCCTTTCTACGATAATCCGGGTCCTCGTCATAATAATAATCATGCAATTTTTCACCACTTCGGTACGCAGCTGCCGATACAGCAGTCTGCCCGGCTCCTCTGGATACCTGGGTTACATTAAAATGATACAGTGCCATTATGCCTCACCTCCTTCTCCACCCGACTCTTTTGAACTATTCTTCATTTTTTCAAATAGCTCCATCACTCCCGGAACACACACCAATGCGTGCATGAATTCCCAGAAGATATGCTGTGGCAAAAGCTCAATTCCCTCAAACACATACTCCAACTCTGCGCCCTCAACAATAAGCCTATGGGTCCTCTGCTTGTTCTGTTTTTTCAAAGCATTGTTTAATCTGTTTTGAGCTCGGATAATCTGATGCTCCGATACTTCCTTTTCCCTTTTTGCCTCAGCAAGTTCCTGTCTGATTTCCTCTAAATGTGTCATTTTTCTTTTCCTCCTTTTCTCCGGAGCGAAGCGAACGCAAACCCTTTCTCTGGCGTGCCACAGAGAAAAACGCACAGCATACCGATATAGGTATAGAAGTGCGCCCTTATCTGAAATAAGGGGCTGGAGCCGCTTGCCCCGTATTCCACATTTGCCGTTTCATCCTTATCCATTCCTGTGAAGTTTGTCCTGCGCGACACTTTCACGTCTAAAAAAAGCGCTCCGTCTTTCAACATCATCGCGGTATATTCGAACTTGGCACGGTCATTTAGTTGTTACAATTGGCATTTTCTCAAAAAAATGACCTCCTCTCGGTATATGCGAAAGGTAGGATTTCCAGCTTTACTACTCTCTTTTCCGTGCTTTCGGAAATGCCATCAAATGCTTATATTTCTCTAATATTATGCTTTGCTCTTGCACAAGAACATATGTTTGTGTATAATTTAAAACAGTTGATTAATAGATTGTTGATACTTAAACTCAAAAAGAAGTCCTGCCAATTTCGGCAGGACCTAAAAGGAGGACTTTTATTGAATTGCAAACTCACTATTGGCGAACGCCTACAAGATTTAAGAAAAGAAAGAAAATTAACTTTGGAAGATTTAGCTACTGCAACGGGACTCTCAAAATCTTCTCTCGGCTCCTATGAACAGGACGAGGATAAAGATATCAGCCATAGAGCCATTATTACCCTTGCGAATTTTTACGGTGTAGCAACTGATTATCTTTTAGGTTTTACGGAAAACAAAACACTGGCTCATACTCCAATAGAAGACCTTCACCTAAATGATGAAATGATAGAATTATTAAAATCTAAGAAGCTAAATCATCGCTTGCTTTGCGAATTGATTCTTCATCCGAATTTCAGAAAATTACTAATGGATTTAGAAATTTATGTAGATGGTTACACATCCAATCAAATACGGATCCTTAATGAGAATCTACTCATTGCAAGGAAAACAGTCTTAGAGAAATATCCGGATGCCAAGGATGATATTTTTATGACTGCTCTATCCGCAGCTGTCATTGATGAGAACAAATATTTCTTTGATATTTTATGTGAAGATTTCTCTCATATCGCTTCCGATATCCGTAAAGAGCACACAAGCGATAGCACAAGCATCCCAGCCAATACTATTGCAGACGATTTTGAGCGAGAGTTCCAGGAAATATCTCAATTAGAAGGTAGTGAAGCCGAAAAACAAGCCGCTTTTGTATGTTATCAACTCGGAATTAATTACCACAATCTCAGCAAAGTTGAATTTCTTCAACTAGCTAATATTTTGAAAAAATCCAAATTACTAAAAAGCGGAATTCCACAACGTGGTAAGAAAGGGAAAAAGCAATAATACATTATCTTCACAATCTAGTAAGAAAGATAAAAGCTCAGAATTCATATTTCACTGAATTCTGAGCTTACTATTATCTTTTTTCTAAGTATGCATTAATATCCTCATCCGTCACTAGTGAATAAACTTCTGCATCAAACTTTTGTCGAATTTTATATTCACCGCTCTGTTCAAAGCAATCCGCTTGCACTTTACGATTCACAATCACGATAACTGCAACCACAGTAATATTCGCTATCTTTTTTAACTCTGCAATTCTATTCTCTAATGTAATTCCTGAAGTTAATACATCATCAATAATTACAATCCTTTCACCATCCTGTAATGAATGCCCACATATATTCCGACCACGGCTATCCGGCACCTTTCTGTCATAACAATAATTTACAGTTATTCCATACTTGTTATAGAGTGCAGTTGCGGTTGCACAAGAGAATGCAATTCCATGATAGGCCAATCCCATTATTGTATCAAACTCCAGATGATTCTCCCTAATACAGTCCGCAAAAAACTCTCCGATTTTAGCGATTTGCGCATTGGTACTGAAATTCTCCGTGTTTACATAATATTGAGCAGGACCACCATGTTTTAACTGCACCTCTCCTACATTCAATATCTGATTATTTTTCATGAATTGAATTAAGCGTTCCTTATTGGTTAATGCATTTAGTTTGTATCCAAACAATTCATCTGTAGTCACTCCAAAATACTCCGCTATTTTAGGTACAATCTGAACGTCCGGCAGTGCAGTATCATTTTCCCACTTTGAAACAGCCTGATAGCTGATTCCCAACGCTTGACCCAATTCCTCCTGTGTAATACCTTTTGCTTTACGCAACATTCTGATTTGGTTACCCATTATGTTCTTCATTTCGGTTCCTCATCTTTCCTTTTTTATTGGAGCTCCTATGTCTATTATAGCGAAACCGTCCCCAAGAACAATAACTTCCTAAGGGAGTTTTACGCAACCTATAGATGAGAACTTTCCTGCAACTTACGCATCACCCAGTAATTATCCTCCCGTTCTATTTCATTGGCAACAGCCTCTATCAACGCAGAAATATCCTCCTTCGGATTCTCTCTCATCCGTTCCTCCAACACCTCAATTGTTTTTATCATATAGCATAAGCCATCGCCACGTTCAATCAATCCCGCCATAACTTTGCGCAAAGTGCTATATGAAATAATCTCAGGAATCACATTCGCAATCAACGCCGGATACTCAACTCTCAAATTGTCTACAATCGTTTTCACAATATCCTCATTAAGAATATAGCCGTACTGTTTCGTCACCACTTCCTTCAACCGACTGACTATGGTATCCAAAGTTTTTTCATCAACAACTTCTAACACCTCTTTGTACAACACTCTGTGGTATGACAAAATCATAAATTCGGTTTCCTTAAGTTCATTATTATCACGAATATGAACCACCGGCATCAAAATCCCCATTCTTGCAAGCTCTTTACGGACAGCACCTATCTGCTCAACAAAGCTTCCCTCCAAAAATACCTTTACAACATCTGTTCCAAATTCCAACACGAAGGGTTCTTCACTTCCCCTCAGAATCTTTCTAATTTCCTCATGGATCGTGGTATCATTTTTTTCGGATAAATTTCCGCACTCAGTTTCTAACAAAACATCTGCGCTTATGCGTAAGGCTCTGCATAATTCCGCGAATGTGCCAATGTCCGGATAACTCTGATTTCGCTCCCATTTCGAAATTGCCTGTGAAGTAACTCCCAGCCTATACGCCAATTCCTCTTGCGTTATGTTAACATTTTTTCTGTAATAAGAAATCCTTTCCCCCAATGTAGTCATACGAGTCCTCCTTGTTTTATTTTACAGTCAGTATATCAGCTTTTACTTTCCCCGTAAAACAACTAACTCTTTATCTGTTGCTCAACCAAATAAGAGAAAAATGTCATGCGTTTCTTTCCCTTGACCATTCTATCCTTCGTAACACTTCAGCCACCTTTTCCTCGACTGTTCTTTCTCTACTGTAATTCCCTAACAAAAATCACTTCATCAAACTTCTTATATTCTCCCCACGGCTCGTAGATTCCGTTCGGAATTCTACCACATTCCCTCATTCCGAGTGACTGATAGAATTCCTCTGTTCCGTCGGCCCGACAAGTTGTCATAACACACGAAAATCCTTGCTCTAATGCATACTTACAAGCCTCTACAAACAATCTTGTCGCCAATCCTTGTTTTTGAAATACAGGATTGACTACCAAGTCCGCAATAGTACACCGGTGTGAATACAATACAAACTGCTCTTTCATAAGAATAATGTTTCCAATTACATTCTCGTCAATTACAGCAACCAAATGAACTCTTCGCCCTTCCTGCATCTCCTTACAACTGGTTGCAATCCGTTCTTCTACTTCCTCCGGTGTGTTTCTTGAAAATACATTTTCCCAAATACTCTTTGCATCACTTTGCTCCACTTTTCGAATCAAAATATTGTCCATTATACTTTCCTCCGCTATATATTTTTCAATTTTGGGAAGATTTCTTCGGAAACGATAGATTTGTTCATGATATTGATACTCCTTTGGAGAACATCCTATTTGCTGAAAAAACGCCTTGTAGAAACCGGCCTGCGTATCAAACCCATAATCCATTGCCACATCATACAACTTTCTGCCCTCAGAAATTTCCAGCGCAGCATACGTTAGTCTTCGCTTCCGAATATAACTCATTACAGGTAAACCGGTCGTCTCTTTTACCATATTATAAATTTGTCTTGGTGAATAATGCACCAATTCTGCCAATTCTACAAGTGAAATATCCTCTTTCAAATGAGTCTCAATATATTTCAATATCTCCTCCATAAAATGCCTCCCTGCACTAAGAATAGCATAATAGGAACTGATATACTTTTCCTCTTTTGCAATCATCCTTTTCAGGTTCTACGATATCTTCAATTATTTCCTTTTTTATATAGTTCATAAATATCTGAGTGGAAATATTTCCCCATTTTTTCTACTTCTCCCATTACAAGCTTTATGGACTCTACATTTTTATACCAATTGTCCGCTAGTATATGACGCTCATCCGTAATACACTGCACATAAAATCTGCTTTGCTGCGGAAAAACTTTTTGATATGTAAAAAGAGCCCGTCTACTGTGAAAGGTTTTACAAATTAGTATCACGTTGTCCACATTCAGTTTATGTTCTTTTGCTTTTTCCAAACTAAAAAGTGCATTCTCATAAGTATTCGCTGCTTTTTCTTCGCAAATAATTGCTTTCTGAGGTATGCCCTCATTTAGTGCAATACTCTTCAAATATTCTGCTTCTGTTTTATAAGCAGGTATTTTAGAATTGTAACCTCCGCTTACAATGATATATCTGCCTTTTCCATTCTTATAGAGTTCTGCTGCTTTCTTCATCAATTCAGGACGACTACCTCCCGGAATTAAAATTGCATCACAAGGTGCCCCCGGTAATTCCTCCGGAACAAAAATAAAATCTGTTATGCTGTCAAACGGATAACCCATAGTATACATCTCTCCCTTATTTGTTCATCGTTTTCTATACACCAAATACCTCTTCTTTACCATGTCCAAAAACACTTTTATTTTACCACTCTCATCACCCTTTTTCCATTAGTATTTCTCTCCTAAAAACAAAAAGAGACGCACCTTTACGATGCGCCTCTCCTACCATCATCTTTTCTTCGCTCTCTCCGCCAGTCCAATCATTCCGCAAACGAACATTTCCCGCTTCACTCGCTCAATCCTCTCCTCAGTCAGCACCTCAAAATCCTCACAACCTCCCTGTTTATCAGCATTTTGGCATTGTGTCAATGTTGTCAGTAGTGGGTCAGTCTCCCTGATATGCAGGGTTCTGCGAATCTCCTTCGGGATAACGATTCTTCCCAAGTCATCTATTCTTCTAACTATGCCTGTTGCTTTCATTATTATATTTTCCTCCATTACCTTAATTTTCAAGATATGGAGTTATTATGTGGA
>JBJENR010000100.1:0-2976 GCA_051880315.1 Acetatifactor sp. | reverse complement strand
TAGATAATAATGATAGGAAATTGATATATAGCAAAAACATGTGATATATTATGCCGATATTGAGAGAGGATATTGCGGCAATGTGTACTCTTTTAAAAACTGCGAGGGATCTCAGCGAAAAAAGTCGCGGATATGATAAAGCTATATCTTGAGGACTAATTGCATGATGAATATGCAAATAGAAATAAATCGCAATCTAATATCGGAATAAGCACTTGTAATTATTGCTTGTATATGATACATTGAGTGTGTAAGAGAGAACAGAATCATATCGCACTTCCCATCATCTACAGGTCAAAGTGCGATTCATGTTTTGATATGCGCTTCCTGAGCAAAGAGGTGCGTGAGAGGTTTGAGGGCGATGCCTGTGTGGTGCTGGACTATCTGTCTGACAGAGAGAGCATGGTTCGGAGGAATCAGAAACTAAGAAACCCAGAGGAGGTTATGCGGATGTTACATGCCCTGACCGGGGATGCCAGGTATCTGGAGAATATAAAGTTTATGGAAGAGAACGGAGGGAGAAATATGTGCGATTTGTTGGATGCGGCGGAGAATAAAGGTATTCAGAAGGGACTTATTCAGGGGTTAATCACAACCTGCAAGGAACTTGGAATCAGTTTTGACAAGACAGCGATGAAGTTGAAGGAAAAATATTCCTTAAAGGATGCCGAGGTTCAGAAGAATATGAAACTGTACTGGTAATGGAGTGGTTCAAAAGAAGAAAATAGACATGCAGGTAATGTGTATACCGAGAAGATTGAGGGAATCAACGTGGTACCTGATATATAAAAGATGATAAAAGAATATAATAAAAAATGAATTTTTAGTGCTGAGGTGTTGCTATTCCCAAAAGCACATGTTATAATCTCTTCATAAGCAGCTATTTCTAAACGGATTCTTATTTATCTAATTCTATTTTTCTTTAGATTCCTGCTTATATTTCAAACAATCAATAGGCAGGAGTTGAAAGAAATTTATCTGATGCCAGTGACTTCTGCCGGAACACAGGAGGAAACCATATGGCAAAAAACTACGAGGAACTGAAGCTGTCGGATGATTTTATGTTCGGCAAGGTCATTGAGGATGTTAATCTTTGCAGAGAGGTGCTGGAATGTCTGCTGGGGAAACCGGTGGGAGAGCTGAAAGAGATGGAAGATCAGTGCGAGTACCGATTCGCAATGGACGGCAAACCGATTCGGTTGGATATGTACACCAGGGACGGAAGGGCAGTCTGCGATGCGGAGACGCAGAACCTGAATCACTTATTTATTTGTACATTTGATCCATTTGGACAGGACCTGCCCCAGTATACCTTTCGGAACAGATGTGATGAGGAACCGGAGCTGGTACTGCAAGATGGAACGGTGAAATATTTCTTCAACTGTACCTGTGAGGGCGAAGAAATACCGGAGAATATGCAGGCACTGTTCAAGTATATCATGACTGGGGAAACGGTGGATGAACTGACGGAAAAGCTTAGGGAGGCTGTGGAAGCGGGCCGTCGAAATGAGAAATGGAGGGCGGAATATAGGAAGGGACTTGTGTATGAGGATGACTTAAGAGAAGAAGGACGGGCCAACACGGAACGTGAGAAGGCCAGAGTAGAACAAGAGAAGGCCAAATCAGAAAAATAGTAAGCCAGAGCGGATTCTCTAAAAGAGCAGGTACGAGAACTGAAAGCTATTATCAAGAAGATGAATCAGTAGTATTAATATAGTTAGTCCTCAATTATGAGTCCTAATCCAAAGTAAACCCCTGCAGAAATGCAGGGGTTGAGCTGATTTTATAATATATTTTAGAATGAAAATCTCTGATTTCGTAAAATAACTTGGGAATTTTGCTTGAAGACTTGGGATTGAGTGAAAAAAACAGGAAGTTAAGATTAATCACAGGGAAAAAATAATGAAAACAGAAATAAATCGCAATATAATATCAGAAAAGCACTTGCAATTATTGCTCGTATATGATAAATTTACAGTGTAAGAGAAAAAGAATCATTCGCACTTCGCATCATCTGCAGGTCAAAGTGCTTTTCAGGCAGTTCGCCACAGATTCAACTTTTACGGAAAGGACAGGGCGGAGAAACTGTTTGTAGCTTGTCCCGATGTTTTTGTGGAGCTGGTTAATGTGCTGGTGTATCAGGGAAAGTCAGTCTTGACGGAGTTATCTATGTTGCCGGGCCCTACAGAAAGTATTTATGGGAGTCAGGAAGGGGAACTGAGTAACCAGTTCCGGGATTGCAGCATGTATGTGGTGCGCCGGGGAAAGGTGCAGGCACTGTATAACCTTGAGAATCAGAGCGGTGTGGATGAACGGATGCCGCTTCGGTGTGCGGGGTATGACGGAGCTGCCTACCGCAACCAGTACAAAGAAAAGGAGGGGCAGGGAATCTATCCGGTCATCAGCCTGGTATTGAACTGGGGAGAGAAGCCATAGAAAGCGGCGAAGAGTATACGGGAGCTGATAGCCTGTCCGGTTCCTGAGGAGGCTAAAGAATACTTAGACAAGAATCAGATCTATGTTTTTGATATACGTTTCCTGAGCAAAGAGGTGCGTGAGAGGTTTGAGGGAGATGCCCGTGTAGTGCTGGACTGTCTGTCTGACAGAGAGAGCATGCTTCGAAGAAATCAGAAATTGAAGAATCCCGAGGAGGTCATGCGGATGTTGCATGCGCTGACAGGGGATATCAGGTATTTGGAGAATATAAAGTTTATGGAAGAGAACGGAGGGAGAAATATGTGCGATTTGTTGGATGCGGCTGAGAATAAAGGACTTAACAAAGGACTTCAAAGAGGACTTAGCAAAGGGCTTAACAAAGGACTGAAGAGAGGACAAAAGGCATTGATTTCAACTTGCAAGGAGTTGGGAATCAGTTTTGATGTGACAGCGGCGAAGCTTAAGGAAAAATATTCCTTGAAGGACACCGAGGTGCAGAAAAACAGGAAGCTGTACTGGTAATGAAGTGTTTTGAAAAAG
>JBJENR010000099.1:0-3000 GCA_051880315.1 Acetatifactor sp. | reverse complement strand
ACACTAAGGATAGTGGAGGGGTAGGTTATCTTGTGACAATTGGAGAAACCTCATATTTTATTATGGGGGATACAGATGCTAATGAAGACAATGATAATGTAAAGTGTGATGTTTTATTTATACCATGCGGCGGGAAATATACTTTTGACGCAAAGGAAGCTGCTGAATATACTGCTAAAATACGACCTAGTAAAGCTATTCCAACACATTATACTGATGAGCCGGGAAAGACAGAAATTCCGATAATATATAAGAATGAGTTGCAACGACTAAATGATAGTATTGAAGTCGAGATACTTATCTAAGCATTAATGCATCCATAGAACATGGCTTTGCTGGGTATCAATGATGCCCAGTTCGTACATCAATAGAATAAGGTTATCATTCTGATTAAAAGCTCGAATAAATGAACGATACTGTGTCATATTTGGGGTCCTATACAGGCACTTAAACTGAATAGTAAGCACTCTTTTGACTGACTGTCCTTACAAATGTAAAAGGCAAGTACTTTCCAGCAAAAATGGCAATTAATTTCCAGCATTTTTTATACACCCACGGATTGCTCCGTGGGCATCTTTTTATAAAAACGGAAGTTCCATTTCTTCCATTCTCTTTAAGGCTTCCCCGAGACTTTCCCAGTCTGTTTCAGGTTCATCATCCTTCTCATCATCTCAGCCATAGTAATTTATGGCAAACTTTCTTGGTAAGCGTTTAATTTCAGGGTAGATTTTCATACCCTAACTATTCTTTTATAATGGTTGGTAGGAATTGCTAGCATTTTACCCGATCTTCATCGGCTAGATGCGAGCGTTTTACTCTACTTCAAAGGAGACAACCATTATGAAACAACGTGTTTGTAAAGATGACCAGATCAAACTGATCATGGAATTTTTATCGAAGACCGCAAATCCTTGCGAATTCGTCCTCATCATCTGGCCATAGTTGAGTTTCTGTATTTAGTTCTGGATTGCTTTTATCCATTGCATTCTTGATCATTTCAAGTGATGGTTTAGCATATATTCTTGTTGTTTGAGTGGATGCATGCCCCAAAATCCTTGATACAAGTTCAAGTTCTATATCATTCTGATATAGATTAGTGGCTCTTGTTCTTCGCCAAAAATCTAAACTTTTGGATTTGTTCAGGCATACTACTGCCACCCATATGCTTGAAGCAGGGGTTCCGCTTATTGTGGTTAAGAACTTTCTCGGGCATGTATCCTTGCAGACCACTCAGATATATACGGAGATAACGCAGGATACCATGAACAAACAGCTTAAATCGTGGAATGACAAATGGTTTCTAAAGGATAATTCTCATTTTGAGAACACTAATGGCAAAAGTAACATACCGGAATTTTAAGGTAAAAAGTAGTTATTGTTATTCGGGATTTAAATCGGAGAACTGCCGATTTACCCTGATGTTGGCAGTTCTCCTAGAATAACAATACTTCTGGGATAATGCACCCAGCAACCCGCTATGGTCAGGTCTTCCAGTTCCTTTTCCACTGTGTGGTAGACTTGATACCCATCCGTAACACAGATACCGGAATAATCCTTCAGGAATTCCCGCGGGTGGGATGCATTCCTTGTCTTCTGATATTCGTAGAGGACAATCTGTTTATCCTCATACAGATGACCCGAACGGTAGACCCACATATAGCTTTTGGATCCTGCCGGTCGCCCGTTGCCAGTAGAAGTTGACACTCAATCGATAATAAATGCTCAAAACGGGCAGAAAATCAGCGATTTTTGGGATAATCAAAGTTCTTGAGGGTTTGCCAAACTTGTTGAGGGCCTTTCGTGAGGGTTTGGTAAAAAAATAGCATAGTTGTTGAGGGTTCTTCGTGAGGGGCTGAGATGAGGTCTTTCATGAGGGGCTAACTTGAGGGTATGAGTGCAGGGTCTGGCTTTCGCCAGACCCTTTAATAATAAGTAGATGATTTATTCCGGGGATTCGGCCCACTTTGGTCGCAGTTCAGCTCACCTAGGTCGAGTTTTAGCGAATTTACTGCAATAATCCGCTCTTCAGATTATGCAAGCATTTGCGTTTTGAGTCAATGGTAAAGCCTAACGGCGGCGCTATGCGCCCCATTGACACAAAACACAAATGTATGCTTATGGCAATCAAGCGGATTAAACCAATGTTCCCCTCACGAAGAACCCTCAAACCAGCCCCTCATGAAAGCCCCTCATGACAAACCCTCAAGTTTCCCCCTCACGAAGACAGCCCCTCAACAAGTTTGAATACCCGATTTTTGCTTGATTTTCTGCCCGTTTCCTGTTATAATAATTGAGTAGGTATACATACTTAAGGACTGAGTGAGAAATAACTATGTATTATGATTTTTTAGTCAAGATTCCTGAGGAAAAAGGAAAGATTTTTGAGCGTACCATAAAGGGTGTAACATATATTAATTATGAGTATGACAGGGTATATAAGCCGGATAAGAAATATAACATTCCCAAGAGAACCACGATAGGAAAAAAGTGTGAAGATGATGCTTCTTTGATGTATCCGAATCCGAACTTTATGAAATATTTTCCTGATGCAGAACTTCCGGCGGATGAGGGACGGGATGAGCGCAGCAGCTGCCTCCGGATCGGAACTTTTCTGGTTCTGGAAAAACTGATGATGGAAAGCATGGTGGAAAACATCGTGTCATCCATCTATAACGATGACAGGAGAGCAGGTTTATTTCTTGATCTGGTATCCTACTATCTGACGACAGAGCATAATGCCGGACAGTATTATTCGGATTATGCCTATAATCATCCCCTTTTTACACCCGGCTATAAAATTTACAGTGATTCAACGGTATCTGAGTTTATCGGACAGATTTCCGTTGATGATTCTGTAGAATTTCAGAAGGAATGGAATGCATTAAAGAAGAATAAGGACAAGATATATATATCTTACGATTCTACCAATAAGAATTGCCGGGCCGGGGATATAGAACTTGTTGAATGCGGTCATGCAAAGGAAGATAAGGGACTGCCGAT
>JBJENR010000098.1:0-11270 GCA_051880315.1 Acetatifactor sp. | reverse complement strand
CGCTTTCATAGCGAAACAGCAGTTTCAGCTCATTGCCGATGCTGAAGGAACCGATGAAAGCTTTACAGTGTGAAAACAGCTTTCCCCTGTTCATCTGCTCGGTAATGTATTTGCGGTAGACACTGTTTTTCACGGATATCATGGTGTAAAACTGTTGTCCGCTCTCCTTCAGATCCCTGCAGACCGTAATATCGTTTATTTCATTTTTTAAGACAACTCTTACATCTTCCAGATGCATGTTCAGAGCAGGTATCACTCGATTCACCTAACTTCCGTTTTTTTATTTCTTCTCTGCAGAAACAATAATATAGGCATGTGCAAAAATCTCCGGTGCACTGATACAGGACACCTTCACCTCATATACGCCCTCTGCCGTAGGTGCGGTATAGATACCGTTATTGTCAATCTTGCCGCCTGCCTGGTCCAGAACCTCGTAGCTGCAGGCCTCCTGCGCCATGTTCACGAATTTCGGCTGAATCTGTACGATTCCCTTGGGCGTTGTCGTGATTGTATCGGGAGATATGAGAATCATTCCCTGCTTCTCCTTCAGCCTGCTGATATTCTTGCCGGTGTCCTCCGCCTTGCATGCATACCAGCGGATGCGGAGACTTGTGCGCATTGTTTTATTCTTGGGACGGACAGCTACGATGAAGGTTCCTCTCTCCGGAAGCACCTTGACTCCGTAAGAAATCTGCATCTGCTTTTCTTCCGCCTCCCCGGCTGCAAATAATTCTCCGTCTCCAAAGACAATCTCTTCCTTCAGGTTACCCTTCTCTTTATTGAGAATTTCATAGGCGATTTCCACGTACACGGGACCCTCGCCCAGTCCGTGCATAATCTCTTCCGAATAGTAGGTTTTGCCTGTTTCTCCGGCATTTCCGATAGACAGATCAAAAGCTCCCGTAACAAAATCTCTTTGCTTCCATGTCTGCTCCGGCGCTTCTGCACGCTGTACTTCTCCCGGCACAATCCTTACTTCCCTGCCGGCTTCCCCTATTCTCGGATAATAATCCTTCAGTTCCTCCAACAACATAAGCTGTGATGTGGAGTATACATACTGTTTAAACGGAACCTCTTCAATATGATCCAACAGAATGTGCTCATTGGAACGAATCAGATACAGCTTGGCGAGATATATTTTATTATCATAGTTCTCTTCAATCTCCACATCCATGGCCGTCTTGTAGCTGTTATCCACAATCAGTGATACCAGATTCCGATCGGTCATGGTTACGGTAACCGGTGCAGGCTCCTGTACCTGACATTTCTGCTTATTCTTCAACACCTCCAGTTTCTCCATCCGAAGCTTGAAATCAGCCAGATAGCGTACTTCCGCCTTAGGAACGATAGTCTCCGTAATGGTGCGCGTCTCGTAGCGGTCCATTTTCAGATTATCCAGCTGAATGGGGAAGCTCTGCTCTTTGATGCCTTCCACGCTTACCGTATAACGGACGGATAAAAGCTCCGGAGACTGGCGCTTCTTATATACCGCCAGCTTTACCGCCAGATTGCAGTCGGTGGGCAGATATCCCGCCACTTCCTGAACAATCCTGTAATCCTCGTCCTCATACAGTACGGTTCTGATGAGGTAATCGTCCTTGGGCTCCCTGACAGGAACACAATCCGCCGCATCCTGAAGACTCAGCTGATAGCCTTCCTTGATATGGTTATACTCACAATCCTCGGATTTCTCATCCCGGACATTCCCCATGACTGCGTATACCTTATCTTCCCTGGTCTCCGTATAGGCAATGCTCAGGTACGCAACATCGGTCTGCAGGTTCCGGCTGCCCTCGATGGTCGCGAGCTTCACAACCACAGTCTCGGGAACCACAATCTCTCTTCCCGCTCCGTCAATGGCACAGCCTGACTGAAGAATGATGGATGTGTCATCCGCCTCCACGATCTTCAGACCGGAAACAATACCGTTTCCGTAGCACAGACGGTTGGTCAATCGCCGTTTATCATTAAGATAAGACTGTTCTACCTGAAAATCTCTGGAGGTCAGCAGCTTACCGTAATAATAATTGTTTCTTTCATAAGAATAAAATTTTCGATTGTTCATCGGATGCCCCTTCCTTATCTTTAATCATCCCTAATGGAATCTTTACTTTTCCTGCCTGTTTCTTTTCCGACCCAGACGCAGCAATACATATCCGGCTCCCATCAGCCCGACCACTGCACAGAGCAGCCAGACTGTTGTATTGTTCGCCTTTTCCTCCTCAAGGTTCACCGAAGCAACGATACAATACCGTCCGAAATGCGTTACATGGGCATACGCCATATCGTTGTCTCTTCTGGTTTCATAGATTTCAACATTGCCGTCCTCGTTCACATAGGCAATGGAAATTGCATTGTTCTGATATTCCGGTGAAACGGGAAGACCGATCTCCACATCTCCCGTGGGCAGCACCGCGTTTGTACCCTCCACGAGACTAATCTCGTATCCGGACACTGCGCCGTACTCCCTGCCCGCACTGACTTCAACAGCGGAATTCAATATGCTGTCGATGGCGGTCTCCGATACCTCTATCCTTGCCTCAACCGGTATCGCTCCTTCCTCGGCGGAGATTACCACTCCCGTAGCGGCACTTTTTAGTACAAAATCACTGTAAGTCGGTCCGCCGGCCTGGTTCATATAAGCTCTGCGGCTCATCAGACGATTGCCGTTCTTCTGCTTCTCCTCTTCCTCCGCTTTCTCACTCTCCACGATGATCTCCGGTTCCCTGACAGTGAAAATTGCACTTGTTACCTCGGATTCGGTCATCCTGTCCAATACCGCAATCGCCTTAATGTTAACCGGCTTGTTCAGCTGAATGGCGCCACTGTAGGTGAAGAGATTCTTCTGATTGTTCAGATCCGGAACCTGTCCGTCCGTGGTGTAGTAAATTACTGCACCGGGCGTTGCGGAGGTAATGGTCAGGGTTGTACCCGTTTCCACCTCTCCTCCCTTGATGGAGAATACAGGTGCCTGAGCCTGTTGTGCAAAGGTATAGGAAAAGCTTGCCACCTCACTCCTTGCACCATCCTTGGAGATACAGATTGCCCTGATGGTGGTTCCCTTAGTGACGGAGATCGGGTCGGTATAGATATCCGATTTGGAATCCGGTTCCGTCCCATCCATCGTATAATATATATCACCTTCCTCTGCCGTAAGAATAATATCCTGTTTCTTTAACAGCACGGCTCCGTCGGGGACGGATGCCTTGGGTGCCACAGGTTTATCCACATATTCATAGACAAAAGAAGCAATATTGCTGTTGAAGGTAGAGCCGTAGGAAACAACCGTTGCTTTCAGGGTGAACTTGGATTCGCCTTCACTCTTACCTACAATCACCTGTGTTCCCATCATTCCCTTGCTGTCCGGGCTGTCTCCTCCGGTGGCAAAATAGATGGTTCCGTTGGTCACATCGGTTTCCAGGGTGATGACATCCCCTTCCTTTACCTTGCTTCCTGCTTCGGGGTTAACTTTGACCCCGTTTTCGTAATTACTGATGGTGTACACATAGGTTGCTATCTGGGAATCCGAATAATTGCTTCCCTTTGCATATGTAATCAGCTTAATGGTATCTCCGGGCTTACCGGTAATCGTTACCATGCTGCCTGCCATTGCCAGCTCTGACTTGGGACTGCTTCCGTCCAGTGTATAGTAGATCTGGACGCCCTTCTGTGCGGTGAGATTGATGGTGGTGCCGCTGGTCAGCACTGCACCACTCTGTATGGACGGACTGGGGGGTAAAAGCTCCGGCGCCACCTTGAAGGAAAAGGTTTTTGTAGCGCTGCTGATTCCGTCTGACACACAGATTGCCTTGATCACTGTATCCTTTGTAAGCAATATGGGCTCGGAGTACAATCTGCCATTGGATACGGTGGGCTCACTGTTATCCAATGTATAATAAATCTGCGCATTCTCATCAAGACTTGCCAGCTTCACCTCTGTATTGATACTGATCGTTCCCTCTGCGGGAGTCACATATGGCGGAGCAACCACTCCGGGATACCGGTAGTTGAACTGCACCGTAGCACTGTCCCGCATACCCTGCATCCTGGCAACGGCGGTAACTGTAAAATAGCCTGCTCCGGCAGGTACCTCAATGCCGTAGGTGGCGCTGTACAGCCTTGTCGTACCGGCCATACTACCATCTTCGGCGACAATCGGTGCTGTACCGTCAAGTGTATAATAGATACTTGCTCCGGCTGTGGCGCAGCTCAGCAGAATCTTGCTGCCTTCCTTGACTATGGCAGGCTCACTCTCCGGCGTCTTCGGTATGGCCACAGGGTCTGCCACCTTCTCCGCTTCACTGACCTGGAAGCCGAACTGCCCTACGGAGCTGTCCTCCATCAGCTTCTCGCCTGTACTCAGGTCATATCTGATGGTCTTTGCCAGCACTACGAAGGTCTTGCCTGCAACCGCATCCGGCTCCGCAACCAAAACATAGGAGGTACTCGTACCATATATCTTTGTGCTTCCCTTCAGATGAATCTCATACCCGGTATCACCGTCGATTGGTCTGACCTCATAATCCGGGGTGGAACCATCGGTGGTATAGAGTATCGTACCGCCGCCGGTGACGGTATTCAGAAATATCTTACTGTTCAGCGGCAGCTCCGTACCGGCTGTCGGAGTAGCCTCCGGAGTCAGTGCAACCTCCAACTCCTTAATTTTATATATGTACTGTGCGGGATCGCTGTCCTTCATGACGGCAATTCCGGTACTCGTACTGATTTTGACTGTTTTTGCAGTGATATATATCTGTTCGCCGGGTCTTCCGCTGATGCTAAATACTCCCGAATATATCAGAGTACTGCTGTTGCCCGGAGTAACCGCATATTCTGTTCCGGTGTTGGTGACCGTATATACCGGGATGGTGCCGTCCATGGTATAGAGAATGGTGCCTCCCTGGGTGTTCGTGTTCAGCGTAACGGTAGTCCCCGATTCCACTGTGACCGGATTCTCCGCTGTTGTAGGCGGATTAGGGGACGGTGCCTGGGCCTGGTCCATTGCCATCTTAAAACGGAAGGTGGTAATGGGACTGAAGTCAAAACCTTTCTTATAGGCAATCACACGGATGGTCTTGGAGCCCTCTGACAGCCAGGATTCCGGAACGGTCAGCGTATTACCCGCGTCCAGAAGCTTCATGGAAGGGTTATTCGTCCGGAACTTTTCACCGTTAATCACAATCGTACCGTTGGGATCTCTGACGAAGCCCGGTTCGGAATCATCATCCGTGTAATATATGGTTCCGAGGGAGGAAAAGATAATCTCATCCCCTACCTTAATCGATGCCATGTTGGACGCGGAGGTCGACGGCGTGGAGGTGGCATGTGCCAGACTCTTATAGAAGCTGATCTTGTAAGATTCAATGGGAAGCGGACCATCTACACCCTTCTGTTGAATGTACAGATACCTGGTTTCGTCTGTCGTTGAGGACCGGGTCAGGGTGATACTGCTTCCCTCCGTATACTCTGTTCCCATGCTGCTCAGATCCAGACCGCTCAGGTCAGTATATGCCGTGTCTCTGAGCACATAGTAGACCTTTGTTGTGGCCGTGTCGTAACCCCTTACGGAGATGGAAGCTCCGTCCATGACCGTAGCCTTTGAGGAAAGCGTCGTTCCGGCATTCGTATACAGTTCCAGGTTATTCGCACTCTGCACGCGTAAGGAGATAATGCCTATTACCATCAGCGCAACAGCCGCAACAGACAACACACTTCCCGCGAGAATCATGACTCTCTGATAATTTTTTCTTTTCTTTCTGCCATTCTTATCTTCACTAACAAGCATGCTGAAGACTCCTCATATATGTATCTTATCATTCCATTGTCAAAACGGCACCACTCCAATGGGTAGTCTTTTTAGTACCTCTTCCGCCTTCTTACGGTTCTTATTATCATTACAATACCCACACAGACAAGGCTGCCTGCCGCTGCGGACATGAGAGGTACCGGATTCATCCTGCTACGGGAATTGCCGTTCTTCTCTGCTACTGCAAGCGCGAAGTTATTCAGATACGGCACTTCGGCGTATACATAGCCCTTTTCTCTTCTGGCATTGTATACCTTTACGCCATTGTTCTCGTTGATGGAGACAATCGCGATGTCCGCATTCTCATATTCCTCCGGAATCGGGATTCCGATTTCAATCTGCCCCTCGGGATAAATCTGCTCCCCGTTGCTGTAAACTGAAAAGCTGAAATTCCGTACCAACTCGTAATCGTTGCCCAACAGCCTCTTTGCTTCTGTTTCCGCTCTCTGTGATATCGATACTTCCTTCCCCCGGAAGGTAGCATTGACCGGTAGGATGGATTCATCTCCCCTGATTTCGATTGCACTGAGAAAATCGTTCAGCTTCACGTCGGATTCCGATTCCTTCATGGGCTGTGTATGCCTGCTTTCCAGATTTGAGGTATCCGTGGGCTTCAGTCCCTCCTCCGCCTCCTGCTGCGCTATCTTGTCCTTTTCCATCTCTATGGGGATCTCATCTACCTGATAACTCAGGGTAAGAATATTGCTGTCGCACATATTCCCCCTTCTGGCAACCGCCTTCACCGTCACGCTGCGGTGAATCTCGATACCCTCCTTGTCATCATAGACAAATACGCCTTCCTCTGCACTCCTGGAAGGGTCTGTCCCGTCTGTAGTATAGTAGATTACCGTATCCGGGGTGCTGCAGCTCAGTCTCACCACTGCTCCCGCGTCTACGACACCCGCAGGAAGGGAAGCCGTAATCTCCCCTGCCTTCGGTGCGAAGGTATAGGAAAAGGTACTGATTTCACTGCTTACACTGCCCTCTTCGATGGCAATTGCCTTGATAGTCACTGCCTCGGAGACCATAATGGGCTTTGTGTATTCATTGCTTGCCCTGGTGGGATTCGTACCATCGATGGTAAAATAAATTTTTCCCTTATTTGCCTTCAATACGATGCTGGTCTTCTCAGTCAGCACGCTTCCGTCCCTGACAGAGGCATGAGGCGCTGCAAGCTGTTCCATCAGCACATAATCAAAGGAGGCGTAGCTTCCGGTCATACCGGTATTGGGTGCAATAGCCACTGCCTTGACCGTAATATTGGATCCGGCCTCACCATTTAATACCACACTGTTGCCGGCTGTTCCCGAGGTAATCGGACTACCCGAACCGGTAGTATAGTAGATGGTTCCTCCCGTCACATCCGTCATCAGATGAACGGAGGTTCCTCCCGGCAGCGTTGAGCCGGTGGCAGTATCCGTGATGACGCCTCCGGGATACCGGCTGATCTGATAGATAAAGGTTACCATCTCACTGGTCGTGGCTTCGCTCTGTTTCGTGCAGGCCTTGACCACCACCTTTTCCTCTGCCTTTCCGGTAATCACCACGCTGGAGCCGATATTGACTGCTGTGTTATTGCTGTCCATGGGATCGGACCCGTCTGTCGTATAGTACACCTTGCCGCCTCCCGACGAGAGAATCACCGTCGTACCGGAGGGAACAATCGATCCGCTGCTGACAGAGGCCGTCGGTGCCGCCATCTTCTGCGCCAGGGTATAGTTCAGGGTCACCACAGGCGATGACTGTCTGTTGTAGACGGTAAACGCTTTGATCTTGGTATTGCGGGTGATCACAATGGGAGCCTGTTCGCTGAATACCGCACTGCTTGTGGTGGGCTCTGCGGGCTCGTTCCCGTCATAGGCGACTTCATAATAAATGATCGCCTCCTCCTGGGCACACCGCAGAATCACCTGTGTATTCTCCGTTACCGTTCCCGAAGAGGGATTACCGTAAGGAATTCCCACCGAATCCGCATAAGCATAGACAAACTGTGTCACGGGGCTGTTGGTCATGCCGTACTTGACCGCGATGGCCTGAACCACGAAATATCCGCTTCCCTCCGGCACAATAATGGATGCCGACGGGTCGTAATACTTTGTCGCCGGTGATGTAACATAACTGAAAAGCCCATTTTCATCCGTATACTCTGCTACCTCCGGTGTATTCCCGTCTATGGTATAGTAAATATCCGCACCGGGCTCCGTCGTGGACAGAATGATTCTGTCTCCCGCAATCACCTGACCGGCGGTGGACGGGATAGCAGTCACTCTGCTCACCGTATCCTTATCCGCAATCTTATATACATAGGTGGCCACTTCACTGTTCTTGAAGCCATCCTTGGCCGCCATGACCTTGACCGTGAAATAACCGCCGTAGTCGCCCTCTACCTTCAATACGCCCTGATACTTATAGGCATCGTCCACCTGCGGCGTGGAGCCGTTCACCGTACAGTAAATATCCGCTCCGGAGGTAGCACAGCTGAGAGAGATACTGTCTCCCTTCACCACCACGGTCATCTTGTCCTTCTCCGTCTCCGGATAAGCCAGCGGCGTCTCCACCTGTACCTGCTCCCTGATCTTATAAGTAAACGTGGACAATTCGCTTTCCTTATAGTCATCGTTATAGACGGGACTGTCCGAAGAAGCATCCGCAACCGGATAGGCAATAAGCTTGATGACCATATCCTTACCGTAAGCAAATCCATTCTCAGGCGTAATCTGAATTCCGTCCATGGGCTGATAGCGGTAGGTTCCCACCTTTGCCGTGATCTGACCGTCGTCGGCTACAATCAGCTGAGGTTCCTTGCCGTCCGTTGTATAGTACATAACGCAGCCCTGTTCACAGTTAAAAAATAAGGTTGAGTTCATATTGATATTGCTGCCGTCGGCCAGAAGTGCCGTGGGCGCTGCCACCCTATCCTGTACATTGACCTGATATCTATAGGTCACGGAGTCCGAAGGGTCATATCCTGCGGAAAACAGCATTGCGGACACATAGACGTACTTTCCTGCATAAGAAGAATCAAAGGATAAACTATTTTCCCCATATACCTCTATTTTTCCGTCAAGATTATATATGTAGTACCACAAATTATCGGATTGCACATAGAGTATGCTTCTGTCCGACTCCCAGTAATATGCATTTTCACCCACGGAGATTACAGTCGCATTTTGTAGCATATTCAGTGTATCTGTGTCCTTCACCATTTCCGGTTCTATGGTCGTAATCGCCTTGGAATAGACAATAATATCACTGCTTCCTCTGGAATTCATATATATTTTTTCATTGATGGGAATACCGGTAGGATTGCCGGATTCCGCCATGGTAATGGTGGAAGGATCAAGCTCCAGTCCGGATGCCTTTTCCATAATCGTGTAGGTATACTCTATTACAAACCTGCCGTAACTGTTTTCATACCCCGCACTTACATAAGGCTCAGCATAGATATAAATGGTCTGCCCGGGATCTCCCGACAATTGGACATCAACCATCAGTTTCCAGGGATCCTCCTCCGTACCGCTTCCCTTCTTATACTCTGAGCCCTGGTATGTCCTTACATCCCCTTCTCCCTCCAGGGTCGTATATTTATTCTGTTCGTCACTGATGAGTATATTAATCTTATCGTAGGGATACTCGCCTTCCACTCCGCTTCCGACCCGAATTGATATATCGCTGTTATTGGGTATTCTGTTTCCGCTGATCGGAGTGACCGAGATCAATTTGTCCTTGGTAAACACCACAATCTCATACTCAAACAGCTTATAGTAATCCATATTGTCCTTATTGATATGAGCCAGTACATACAGATACACTTTATTGGAGGACGCACTTTTTACCATATCTTCCGTCAGCGTGAAAGGATCCTTGTATTTGTTCTTCTGGGTCATAGTCTGCCAGTAAATGGTACTATCCGAATCCGTCTCTCCTAATACCAGACCGGAACGATCCCTGAAATCATAGTACATTGTGTACTCCGCTGCACCATTTCCTGTCAGCTGCAGTTTGGTTGTTCCCAGCGGATAAGCAGTCGTCGCCTGAAAGTCCTCATAGGTCTGATTATCCATGGAAACCTGCAAAGTCGGCGCATCTATATACAAATCGCTGGCATCAAACTCCTTTTCATAAAGGGGACTCCACCAGACAGGTACATCCGTACTTGTTTCCTCATCAAATACTACTTTTATCCGCGCGCGAACGGTCAGATTCTCGCTTGTGTCCGAATATTTCGTTGATGTTGAAAGTTCAATTTCGTTTTGATTACTGCCTTTAACAGAATCATTGGAAACAGCATTTTCTCTTGGATCTGTTTCTCCATCGGTTGTCATATAAAGATAAGCCGTCGCATTCTCGGGAAAGGCAATCGGATTATAAAACAATCTACCCGTCCCAGAATCTATAACTTCCTGCAGAAGCGTAATCTTCCCTGTGACAGTTATCTTATGCTCCTCACCAAGCGGATCCCCAATTTTAAGATTTTCAAGCTTAACTATGTAATTGCCGGAAGCACTAGATATGGGATGCAACAGATAGTGCTCACCAATGCTGCTATATCCCCAGTACATAACGTCAGAGTACATACTGTTGATCGGTTCCCTTTTTTCAGACAATAAACTCTCAAGATACCCGGTATTTGAATTTTTGTCAATATAATATTCATCATACGAAAACCCTCCACCCTTAACACTATACTTCCAATAGCTATAGGGGGTTTCACCATAACAGTTGTCTATAATTATATTACCTGAGGCATCCTGATGTTCGAGTGCAATGATTGGCATATCGTCCCTGCCCGCACTATCCTGTATGCTAACAATTCCTCCTGAACCCACACCCCCGACAATTGTTCCGCAATGAATAAGTATCTTTCTATCGTACAATCTGGTGCCGTCTGTATAAGTATAAACACCATTTCCCCAACATGCCTGCACGGTGTTGCCTGTACCTACTACCTGTCCGATAATACCGCCAATTCCCCATATATGCACACCCAAATCATTAGAATAATCATAAACCCTGTCTAATGTGGCATCTATGTTAGAATCGTCTTTACACCTTATCATCGTAACGCCTGATTGCACCGTTCCAATCAAGCCGCCCAATCCAATATAAATCGGTCCATTAGTGTAGAAATTTGTGGAGCCGTTGGGATATTTCACTTTCCATCCACCGAATATTTCAATATCTGAAAAAGTCGCATTTTCAGCGACGCCACACACACCGCCCATTCCAAAATAACAAGTCCTACCCGTCGAATCACTCAAAGATAAATTTCTCTCATGATTTTTTATATCCACCTGAAGATTCCGTATTGTCGCATTAGAAACCTTGCCAAAAAGCAATCCCACATACAAACTATTATCACTGAGAGAAGACGCCTTTGATCCGGAATATTCGCATGTGATGGTATGTCCCTGACCGTCACCAACCTCCTTCTCAACCGAGGTGCAAACATCTACCTGAAAAT
>JBJENR010000097.1:0-45537 GCA_051880315.1 Acetatifactor sp. | reverse complement strand
GCTGACTTACAATGTAAAGCCCCATGCCGGTACTCTGTCCCTGCTTTCTTCCGGCCATTCCGGAAAATCCACGCTCTGTTATCCGATGCAATTCATGGGACGGAATTCCGGGACCGTTGTCTTCAAAGCATAGACTGTTTTCTCCCAACTCTATGCGAATCTGACAATCCGGACAATATTTTGCACAGTTGATCAGAAGCTGTTTCAAAATAAAAACAAGAAGCTTTGCATCTGTATACACATGACCTTCGCCCGAAATAGAAACCGCAATTCCGGCGTTAATTAAAAGTTCCATCTCCTCCCGCACTGCCTGATCGCAGGCGATACGCAAATCAACAAGACTGATCTGTGTGTCTTTTTCCACCGTCCGCAACTTTGCATAGGTCAGAATGGTTTCTGTCAGGTTATCCGCCCTTCGAAGCTCCCTCCGAAGTTTGGACGGATTCCCTCCGTTTGACAGGATCAGGGAGCAGGCAGTGAGAGGTGTTTTGATCTCATGAACCCAGCTTTCCACATAGTCATAATAGTCCTGTTTTTCCTCTCTGGCCTGTTCCACAGCACCAATGGCAGAACGGGAGATTTCCTGCATTAGCAAATAATACTGAAGCTCCACACTGTCCCGGGGACGGGGAAGCGTTTCTCCGATGAGATATTTTTCCTGCATGGCTTCCAGCCTGCTTTTGAGCATCTCCAGTCTCTTCTCAGCCCGTTTCCATGAAAATACCATGTAGAGAAAAAGAACCAAAAGACCACTGGTCAATAGGATGAAAAGAAGTGAAAACGGAAGTCCGCAAAGCCAGACGATCAATGTCAGATAGAAGATACCAATTCCTCCCACGCAGAGGGAAATGGCCTTTGATTGCATATAATCCCAAAAGCTCATAGACGGTACCCCACGCCCCGTACAGTACGGATAAAGTCAGTCGCACCGATCTGCCCCAGTTTTTCCCGAAGCCTCCCAATGTTCACATACAGCGTATTCCCATCAATATACATCCCGTTTGTCCACAGATCCTCGATTAATTCCTCTCTGGTGCAAACTTCCTTTTGCATCAGGCACCTTAGAATACGGGCTTCATTTTTCGTAAGCTCCACGGCCTTTCCACCAAAAACAGCCCTCATTCCCGGAAGGTCAAGGGTCAGTTCTCTGACTTTCAATATTTCGCTTGTCGTAGTTTTCAGAACTCTTGCAATCCGTGCCAAAAGAACTGCAGAATTGTAGGGCTTTCGTATAAAGTCATCCCCGCCAACCCCAAAGGCCAGCAGCTCATCCTCCGGGGTATCTCTCGCAGTCAGAAAGATTACCGGCACATTGGAACTCTGCCTTAACTTCCGGCACAGGATAAACCCATTCTCTCCCGGCAGATTCACATCCATCAGAATCAGATCACAAGACTCTTCCTCCACCGGCAGATAGCCGTTGGTCAAAAGCAAGGTTGTAAGCTCCGTCCGAATGGCATCATCATCCTCAATAATTCTAATTCGTTTCATATGTCATCTCCACACAGTGCTCGTCAAGTTCAAAAGTATGTCTCTGCAAACCGGAATCTGTCGAATCCTTCTAATTCCCTTTTTCTCTCTACACTTTCTGCTAAATGAATAGAACCCTTATTTGATTCTACACAATCCCATTGAGGCACCAAATCACATTTCATGCAATGCTTCACAAAAGCAATTGTAAGTGCTTTCGCAACTCCTTTTTTTCGATGTTCTTCTAAGACTTCAATATCAATCGGTACATATTTTTCATATCCTTTAAGTAATGTCTGTTTTGTTACCGGCTCAACTTGATATCCACCGGGCACAGCGATTTCCACATTCGTATTCTCGTATATTCATAGGAATATTCTAATTCTTGTTCTACTTTTCTATTTTTCTCAATACTTCATCGGCGAAAAAGAATTTTTACAATTCATTTACTATGTCATTTACATACTCTGCGATATCATGATTGTTATTTGATAGAAAGCCTTCAAAAATCGGTTTATCTGTCTCCATTTTTTTCCTTAATTGACCCTGCCAGCCTGTATAAGTTCCTTTGGGAATACAAATCACAAATCCATATAAAATGTCTATAATCTCGAATTTTAACTCATCATCCAAAATCTGAAGACCTAATAGCAAAAAGTCATATGCTGGCAAGGTAGCTGAAGAAACATAGGCATGCTGATGACATAATCCGCACCATAAGTCATGCGTCGCTTTCATCGCATTAGCCTTATCTCCAGAAAACAAATTAATCAGCGACTTTGATACTTTGGGTGTATAACCGCGCCCATCATCAATATCTTGATAAAAAGGAATATCTTCATCTGCATTTCCATATGCGGTTTCATAATCAGCCCAATTAACATCTCTTATTCTATCTTGAATTGACATAAGTGTTTCTTCCATATATTTATATTCATCCCTTTGTCTCATAGCTAGAAAATAAGAATATCTGGTGCTTATTATAACAAATAAGCATGGGATATTCTACTTGAATTTTGAATGAGGACAATATAGACAGACTGCCAAGGCATTTCATTCAGTTCACACAGTCTATTCATATTATGCTATAATGAGCATTGTGACGGAGCATGCTTGCATGCATCGGCATAATGCGAAAACTACATGGAGCCACTAGGCGACATGGTATAATGTGTTATGTGATTTTCTTGCCCTTGTTTTTGCCCTTATGAAAGCTCACAACGCCTTGAAAACGATATAGTACAAGGGAATACATAAGGGAAAGCTCACTTAATATAACCCTTAAATTATATGATTTGACAATCAGGATTTGTTTTATCAAAAGAGACAGTATAGACAGAATTACCACCTTACTACAAGAAATACTTCAAAGGTGTATTGGAGGAGGGATAACATGATAGATGGTCATATTCATATTGAGCGTGGAGAGTATACGCTGGATTGGATAAATCAATTTGTTAACAGAGCGGTTAAAATGCAGATTGATGAAATTCGATTACTTGAACATTGTTATCGATTTGAAGAATTTGTCCCTATGTACGATTCTGTGTGTGCATATAGCGAATATGTAGATGCATGGTTTCATAGACAGGCTGGTGTATTAAAGCTTGAGGATTATTTAGAACTAATCAAGCGAGTCAGAAATGAGCAGTTTCCTGTTGAGATAAAGTTTGGTCTTGAAATATGCTATTTCAAAGAGTTTGAAGACTTTACCTCAGAACTAACGAAAGACAAAGGCTTTGATTTTTTATTAGGCAGTATTCATTTTGTTGATGATTTTGCCTTTGACCATAAGGCCGAACACTGGACCGGAATTGACGTAGACCAAATATATCGCAGATATTTTGAAGATTCTATTTCACTGGCAAAAAGCAGGATATTTGATGGTATAGGTCATCCGGACGCAATTAAGCTTTTTGGTCATAAACCATCGTATTCACTTACAGAATACTATGAGAGTTTAGCTAAGGAGCTTTCGGAAAGTAATATGTATGCAGATCAAAATAGCGGAGTTGCCAGAAGGTGCCCTAACACAGCTTCACTTGGTATGAATGAAGAGTTGCTTAGAATACTGAAAAAGAATAATGTGAAAATTATTACTTCCTCTGATGCGCATTGCCCTGAAGATGTCGGGTATAAAATTAAGGAACTAAATTGGTGTATCTTGAATTGTTAGGAGCAGATTTGATTCAAATCAGGAACACTTATATTTATGTTCCTAATGGAGATTCCGGTGACAATAACATATATTTTATTACTGTTTATTGGAATGGGAGTGACGTTTTTTCTACTTGACAAAGCCACGAGAAACCGCTACACTGAAAAAGCCGTACATCTCGTGGTACAATGATGAAATTCGGTCTTACGCAATGAGAATCCGCGAACCGTGTCAGGTTGGGAACAAAGCAGCACTAAGCGGAACCTTTCATGTGCCGTGAGGCAACCGGGTGGAGTTGTGCCCGGGTGTACGGTATTTTATTGCAACAGACAGGAGTGTCATATTATGATTCTCAATCCGAATATTGTACAAAAGTATATGTCGGACTGCACCCTCTGCCCAAGGAAATGCCATGCCAACCGTCTCGACGGTCAAAAAGGCTACTGCGGTCAGAGTGCTGAACTCACAGCTGCCCGTGCCGCCCTACACTTCTGGGAGGAGCCCTGTATATCCGGCACACAAGGCTCAGGTACTGTATTTTTCTCCGGCTGTAACCTGCGATGCGCCTTTTGCCAAAATCATGACATATCTGTCGGAAATCATGGTTCAAGGATATCAGAAGATCGTCTTGCTGAAATCTTTCTGGAACTGCAAGCGAAAGGAGCCGCTAATATCAACCTGGTAACGGCAGGGCATTTCCTGCCTCAAGTCTGCCTTGCACTACAGGCAGCCAAAGCAAACGGCTTGTCCATTCCCATCGTCTACAACACCGGAAGTTACGAAGAAATCTCCGCCCTCAAGCTATTGGAGGGGCTGGTAGATATTTATCTTCCTGATTTAAAATACTACTCCCCAGAGCTCTCTGCTGCCTGTTGTCAGGCTCCGGATTATTTTGTAAAAGCCTCTGCTGCCATCGGGGAAATGCTTCGGCAGACAGGCAAACCTGCCTTTGACAGTGCAACCGGACTGATGAAACGGGGCGTTCTTGTCCGTCATCTGGTATTGCCCGGCTATGTGGGAGACTCTAAAAAAATATTGCGCTATCTCCATGAGACCTACGGAAGTGACATATATGTCAGCATAATGAACCAATATACCCCCGTAATCCCTTCAGAACGGCTACCGGAGCTAAACCGTCGGGTAACCGACGATGAATATGCCAGGGTGCTGGACTTTGCGGAGAAAATCGGCATTGAGCAGGGATTTGTACAGGAGGGCAGCAGTGCAGAGGAATGCTTTATTCCGCCCTTTAACGGGGAAGGCCTGTAATCCCCGCCTGTACTATCTTCACTCTGTGCAGCCATTACTCTGCGCATTCTCCATTCCTCCCCCTATAGTTGCACACGCATCATATAATACCCGAAATCACCTTCCTGTGCAGGTTCCTCGGCGCACTCAAAGCTTTCAAAGCCAAAGATTACCGCCACCTGCTTTTCCCGGTCATAATAATTTCCCGGCACACCAAGATAATACAGCACTTCCCCTCTCTGCTCCACTTTTGTAAGAATTAAATGCTTATAATTGTAATAACCATGCAGAAGAAAGCTGTTATTCACAGCCCGATAAGAATCAGCAGAGAATAAAACGAAATCTGCGGGAGTGATGGAAAGATAATCCCTGTCATCCTGAAAAGGCTGCACATGTGGGTAAATAACCGAAATCTGACGCCATTTATCCTCCATCAGGTGAATCACTGTCTGTACCTTAACATCGGGACGCTCGGGGGCTTTTTTGACGGTTTCGGCTGCGACTTCCCGTGGCTCGAATTCTGCCTCCCGGGTTTCGGCTGCTGCTTCCCGTGGTTCAAATTCTGCTTCCCGGGTTTCGACTCTTAACATCCGCTCTTTCGGTACCGCCTTGGTTGATGCTCCTTCTGTAGATGATGGCTGTGCCCATGCCGCCTCTGTCCTGGGCGGCTCTGTCTTGGGTGTTTCTGCCGGTAGAGGCTCCTTGATGACCGATGGCATTTTCACCGCCTCTTCAACCATTGGGGACTCCGAACTTTCCTCGTCCCTCCGATTCTCTTGTGGAAATTCCCCACGCCCCGTTACCTCTGCATCGCTCTGCCAGATACACCTCAGTTCGCGATTTTCTCCAAGTAATACCTTGAAAGCGACTAGATTCTTACTCGGATCCGCGAGTGCAGTATCTCCGTTTTCAATATGACACTCGTGTCTGAATTCTCCTTGTCCGTTTTCCAGTGGAATCTGTCCAAGCAGTATTTCTCCTGTTCTGCTGTACAAAATGACCTCAGGCGCAGCTGCTCCTGTCAGCCTTAGTCCTCTGACACTCATTTGCAGTCTGAGCTCATTCCCACGAAACTCCGTCTTGAGAAATCCACCTCCTGCAATACGCTCCCCGTTTTCACAGTAGTCAAGATAGCTTATTTTCTTGCTATAAAACATAAAATCACCCCCAAATATACTTACCATAGTATATTCGGGGGTTGTCTTATCTAGTACACCGAATAATAAATAACTGACACCTTGACTTTTCTGATTTTTCATCTGCTGCGTTGTCGTCTATCGACGTAGCCACCGCTACGCCTCATTCCTCCGCCTTGCATATGAAACAATCATCCTGCGTCAATGTATCAGAAACTTATTTTTCGGTGTACTAGTATAAGAATTTTACGGAATCTTACTGTCAATACTCCAGATACTTCATATAATTGACTACCATAAGAGCTATCTTAAAGGTCAATGCGTCATCAAAGTTTCTCAAATCCAATCCGGTACTTTTCTGCAACTTTTCTATTCTGTATACAAGTGTATTTCTATGCACGAAAAGTTGTCTGGAGGTTTCTGATACATTGAGATTGTTCTCAAAAAACTTATTGATGGTATTTAGTGTCTCCTCATCCAAATCGCTGGGAACATTATCCCCAAATATCTCCTCAATAAAAATCTTGCAAAGCTTCACCGGCAGCTGATAAATCAAGCGTCCGATTCCAAGAGCACTGTACGCAACCACATTCTTTTCTGCATAGAATATTTTGCCTACATCCAGTGCCATCTTAGCTTCCTTATAAGACTTAGAGACATCCTTTAATTCCTGTACTACCGTGCCGAAGGACACCTTCACCTTCATCATGGCTTCGGCATTCATCATGTCCACAATTGTCTCTGCAATTTCTTTCAGATTCTCCGCACTATAGTTTGCTTCCAATGCCTTAATCAGAATGATGCTGCTCTCATCTACCGCCGTGATATAATCCCCTGCCTGGGAAGAAAACATGCCCTGCAGAACTTCCTTCACAATTCCGTCCTTCTCCACACCGGTCTCCACCAAAAAGACCGCCCTTGGAGCAGAGGTTTCAATGTGCAGCTTCTTTGCCCTGTTATAGATATCCACCAGAAGAAGATTATCCATGAGCAGATTTTGGAAAAAGTTATTTCTGTCAATCCTCTCCTTATATGCAATCGCAAGATTTTTAATCTGGCAGGCCGCAATCTTGCCAACCATATACACTTCGTCACCGGAACCCTGAGCTACCAAAATATACAGCAGCTCATCATCATCTGAAATCTTCAGAAGATGGCATGTTCCTATCACCTGACTGTCTGCGGGAGAATTGGAAAATCCCAGCACCAGCTCTTCGCCCACGTCAAATTTCTCTGCGGTGGCAGCAATTATCGTTCCTGCCAAATCATAAACACAAAGCTCCACCCTGGTAATTGCCTTCAGTTCATCTATACTGGTTTGAATGACCTGACTTGAAATCATACTGATGTATCCTTTCCTCCGTCGGCTCAAAAAAGCCTTTTTACTACATTCATCATACTCGTTTTACAAAAGCTTCGCAAGTATTTTCGCAAACCAAGCATTGCGATGCAGCAAATCAAACATTACGATGGACTAACGCAATGTTTCTCGAGGCGAAGCTCTGTTTGCTTCGCAGAATCGTTACTTCGTAACTTTTTCGTTTGTTTCGTGTACGCTCGGGTGAAACCAAATATCTGCTTCACAGACGCTTGGTTACCTTCCTCGCTAACAAAAAGGGGGTACACCTTCCGGTATACCCCCCTTAATATTTCTTTGATTAATTGGTAATTACCTGCTCAGTATCCTTATCGAATACATGAATCTTCTCAACATCAAATGCAAACTTGATGCTGTCGCCGGGTCTTGCGTTTGTACGGGAATCTACTCTTGCAGTGAGAGGGAATACATCCAAATCAAAGTACAGATAAACTTCTGCACCGAGCAGCTCGTATACCTTAACGGTAGACTCAAATGTGCTCTGAGGAGATGCCTCAATGAACATCTCGGAATCATATACATCCTCAGGACGAATACCAAAGGTAACTTCCTTTCCGTCATAGCCGCCTTCAATCAGCTTCTTGGATTTTGCAGGAGGCAGAGGAACGCTGTGTCCTGCGATTTCCAGGTAAGCAGTCTCACCTTCAATTCTTACAACAGCATCCAGGAAGTTCATCTGAGGAGATCCCATGAATCCTGCTACGAACAGGTTGCAGGGCTTCTCATACAGATTCTGAGGAGTATCAACCTGCTGGATAACACCGTCCTTCATAACAACGATTCTGGTACCCAGGGTCATAGCCTCGGTCTGGTCGTGTGTAACGTAGATGATTGTGGTGCCCAGTCTCTGATGAAGCTTTGCAATCTCAATACGCATCTGCACACGTAGCTTAGCATCCAGGTTGGAAAGAGGCTCATCCATAAGGAATACCTTAGGATTACGTACGATAGCACGACCCATAGCTACACGCTGTCTCTGACCACCGGACAGAGCCTTGGGCTTACGATCAAGAAGGGGAGTCAGGTCAAGAATTTTAGCAGCTTCCTTAACCATCTTATCAATCTGATCCTTGGGAACCTTTCTCAGCTTCAGACCAAATGCCATGTTATCATAAACGGACATATGAGGATACAGAGCGTAGTTCTGGAATACCATTGCGATATCACGGTCCTTAGGCTCTACATCATTAACTACTCTGTCGCCGATTTTCAATTCACCGGAAGAAATATCCTCCAGACCAGCGATCATACGAAGCGTGGTAGACTTACCGCATCCGGAAGGTCCAACGAAAATGATGAACTCCTGATCAGCAATCTTAAGATTGAAGTTCTTAACAGCTTCAAAGCCGTTAGGGTATACCTTACAAACATTTGTCAAAGTTAAACTTGCCATTATGTAGCTCCTTTCATATAATAGCCTCTATCAGCTATTCCTTTCTCTGTCAGCATATGCTGCTCAACTAAACAACAGTATAACGGAAATTCCCAAGCAGTGCCATACCACTATTTCACAAAGTTTTTTTAGCAGATTGTATGTTTTGCTTATTTTTCTTCCAATTTTTTCATTTAGTGGACATCTTGACCAACTTTTTACTCAATTCCTAGTCAATATACACAACGACTAATTACAGAATCTGTTCATCCCGGAAAATACGCTCGTCTTCCTTGGGTTCGCCCTGTTCCCCTTCCGGCTGGTTTTTTTCCAAAATCTGGTCCTCAAGCTTCTGGAAAAACTTATTATACATCTTGGCGGAAATCCATGCCGGCAATGACATTCCGAACATAAGTGTCAGGGGGATTACCGCCGGAACGTAAATAAACAAAAGTACGGGAATGGCATACAGAATTATCATCACTATGGTCTTGGGAAACTGTACCGCACTGACCAGCAACGCATTTTTCATGGTTCTGAATATCGTATTGTCAAACTTTGCCAGCACCGGGAATACAAACATCAGTGCAAACAATACAAAAAGTGCTGCTGCCGTTATCAGAATATACGTAATACCGCCCTGGCTTCCGCTTGTTGCCATGATATAAAAATCACAGCCCAGTATTGCAATAACAGCCAGAAAAATCAGCCAAATGACAGTGGCCTGCCGGAAGTTCTGCTTAAAAGAAGTAAAAAAGCCCTTGGTGATATAGCATTCCTCACTTCTGACAATCTTCAAGGACATGTAATTCAGTGCAGTCAGTGCCGCCCCTGCCGTAACCACCGGTAAACAGCAGATAATTGTCAATATATTCAGCCACATCAGATCCGCCATCTTTGTCAGGCCCTGCATCAGGGGACTGTCCAAGTCAAATAATTTCATCTCTGTATTCCTGCCTCCTCAAAACACTTTTTCCATTGATGTCACTCTGATACCGGAGTATTCCTCCTCCGGCCGCACCGCCATAAAGCCGAGCTTTTTGTAAAAATTAACCGCATAGGGCGCTGCCTTTAGCGTCATATATCTCTCCCCGGCTTCCTCCTTCAGATAGCGGCACAATCTGGTCATAATCTCCCGTCCCACACCCCGACGGTGATATTCTTCATCCACAAAGAGCAGTGAAAGATGATTCTTGTTACGAATGGAGCCTGCACCTATCACCCTGCCCCTGTCCAGCGCCACCAGCATCAGGTACTCCCCCTTAAGAAATGCCTGAAACAAATCTTCGTCTGTGATAAATTTAAAAAAATTCCTGATTCCCTCGCGAGTGTAATCATTTCCCTCAAATTTCAGAAAGGTCCGCCATATCATTTTCATAGCGGGCGACCATTCTTCTTTCTTTGCCCACCTGATTTCGTAGGGCTGCTTATTTTCACCCGTTTCCATCTATTCTGTCTGTTCCGCCCCCCTTCCGTCGTCCTTACCGTTCAGCACTGTATCCTCCAACCAGCTGTAAATATCGTCCATGACCTCATCGCGATTGAGTTCATTTACCAATTCGTGTCTGTCTCCCTCGTATATCTTCATTTTGATATTCTTAAGGCCTACAGACGTCAGACCCTCATAAACCTTCTGCACACCCTTCCCGTAGTCCCCCACCGGGTCCTCACTGCCGGAAAGCATCAGAATAGGAAGCTCTTTGGGAATCCGGGCCAGATTTTCCTGCTCATTCAATCGGGAAAGCAGTTCAAACAGTGTGGAAAACCCGTTGACCGTAAACACAAATCCGCAGTGAGGATCGGCATTATAGCTGTCTACCCGCTTCTCATCCCTTGTGAGCCAGTCGTTTGGAGTCCTTGGATTGGAAATTGCCCGGTTATAATCCTTGAAGGCAAGCCTGTGGATAAACTTGCTCACATGGGCAGAACCCCAGAATACCTTCTGGGTAAACGTAATTGCTTTACAGACTCTCAGGAAAACAGAAGACTGTACTCCCGTCCCCAGTACAATGGCACCATTGATTCCCGTTCCGTAACGAAACATATAATTTCTCACAAGGAAAGAACCCATGCTGTGTCCGAGGAGGACATAGGGTATTCCCGGATAAAGAGCCTGGGTCATTTTTTTCAGTCTGTGAACATCTCTCACCAGCACCGTTGCCGGGTCCTGCTCACAGAAATAACCGTAGCGGCCCCGTCTTCCCACGGATCTGCCATGCCCGAGATGATCCTCTCCGGTGACAACAAACCCCTTCCCCGTGAGAAATTGGGCAAGTTCTTCATAGCGTTCGATATACTCTGCCATGCCATGTACAATCTGAACCACACCCCTGATTTCTTCGGTTTCCTCGGGCAGATATCTCACGGCATGAAGCTGGCTTTTTCCGTCTCTTGAATCGTAAGTAAATTCTTCCTTTACCATCTTTCACCTCATTACTGATCATAGACAGATTATCGGATTCCATAATTTGAGTATAACTTATTTAAAAATAATTTTTAAGTCTTTCCGGATATATTTTATAAACTTTTATGATTTAACAGATTTCCGCTCCCGCCGGCATATCCTTCTCCGGCTTCATCAGCGCCAGCTTTCCGTTTCCATCCTCTGCACATAGAAGCATTCCCTCTGACAAAACACCTGCCAGAGTTGCGGGCTTTAGGTTCACCAGTACCATCACCTTTTTGCCCACCATCTCCTCCGGAGAATACTCCGCCTTGATACCTGACACAATCTGCTTTACCTGATTGCCGATTTTTACCTTGCTGCACAGCAGTTTCTTGGACTTGGGAACAGCCTCGCAGGCAATAATCTCACCCACCTGAAACTGTAGCTTGGCAAAATCCTCATAGGTGATTTCCGGCTTTGCCTCAATATCTATGACCGCCTGCTCCTCCTCAGGCTCTGCAGCCTTGGCGGAAGCAATCATCGCCAGACGTATCTCTTCTTCCCTGGCGGCAACCTCTTTCATGTCCAGTCTTGCAAACAAGATTTCCGGTGTGTCCGTAACCCTGTCTCCGCTCTGATAGAGCCCAAATTTATCCAGCTCATCAAAATCACGGAGTTCGGTGTTCATCTGTTTTACAATTTTTCCTGCGGTCTCCGGCATAAAGGGCTCCAGCAGGGAGGCGCCGATGACAATGCCCTCCACCAGGTTGTACAGCACGGTAGACAGGCGGTCCTTTCCCGCCTCATCCTTGGCAAGAACCCAGGGCTCCGTCTCATCGATATATTTGTTGCAACGCTTGAAAATGCCAAATATCTCTGTCAGTGCATCTGCCACCCGCAGGGTACTCATCTTTTCCTCTACCCTGGCAAGAGTTCCGGTGATAACTGCCTTCAGATCCTCATCTACCTCCGGCACCGCGACACCCTTATCCGCCACCACGCCGCCAAAATACTTGTTGCTCATGGCGATAGTGCGATTTACCAGGTTGCCCAGGGTGTTTGCCAGGTCGGAGTTGGTTCTCTCCGCAATCAGCTCCCAGGTGGCATTTCCATCGTTCTCATAGGGCATCTCGTGGAGCATATAGTAGCGCACTGCATCCACGCCAAAGGTAGCTATCAAATCATCCACGTAGATTACATTTCCCTTGGATTTGCTCATCTTGTCATTGTTCATCAAAAGCCATGGATGGCCGAACACCTGCTTGGGCAGAGGCTCTCCCAGTGCCATCAGGAAAATAGGCCAGTATATGGTATGGAAACGAATGATATCCTTTCCAATCAAGTGCAGGTCTGCGGGCCAGAATTTCTTATACTGCTCCGTGCTGTTGCCTTCTGCATCGTAACCGATACCGGTAATATAGTTGGTCAGGGCGTCAAGCCATACATAAACTACATGCCTGTCATCAAAATCCACGGGAATTCCCCACTTAAAGGAGGTTCTGGATACGCACAAATCCTGAAGACCGGGCAGGAGGAAATTATTCATCATCTCGTTTTTCCTGGACACCGGCTGAATAAATTCGGGATGCTCATTGATGTGCTTAATCAGCTTATCCGCGTATTTGCTCATACGGAAGAAATATGCCTCTTCCCTGGCAGGCTTCACCTCTCGTCCGCAATCCGGACACTTGCCGTCAACCAGCTGGCTTTCCGTCCAGAAGGACTCACAGGGTGTACAGTACATTCCCTCGTAAGCTCCCTTATAAATATCCCCCTGCTGATAAAGACGCTTAAAAATTTTCTGTACCTGTTTTTCATGTTCTGTGTCTGTGGTGCGGATAAATTTGTCATAAGAAATGTTCAGCATATCGCATAAGCCGCGGATAGTTCCCGCCACATTGTCCACAAATTCCTTGGGGGTTACTCCGGCTTCCTGTGCCTTCAGTTCAATCTTCTGACCATGCTCGTCCGTACCTGTCTGGAAGAAGACCTCATACCCTTCTTTTCTCTTAAAACGGGCGATGCTGTCTGCCAGCACAATTTCATAGTTGTTGCCAATGTGAGGCTTACCGGAGGTGTAAGCGATGGCTGTGGTCAAATAATAAGGTCCTTTGTTCTGCATATTCATCTCTCCTTTTCTAACTAAAAAAACCCGCCTTCCGCGCATTTTGCGCAAGAAGACGAGCCCTATGCCCGTGGTACCACTTCTCTTTATCCGACTTTCACAAGCCGGACCTTATCGGGTCTGTATCTCCCGGTAATGCCGATACCAACCCTATCCGCTATAACAGGCGGAACCTGTCGCAGCCTTACCTTTCATGTAACTCATGGAAAAAATCCCGGATATCCGCAAAATTCCCACACCATATTACACCCAGGCTCGGTGCGCTGCTCAGAAGCCATCTTCCGTTTACCCTGTCTTCCTCCCTCTCAGCGATATCTGTCGACTGTTTTTTTGTAAACCGTTCTCTGTTTTACGGTTTCCCTTCGACATACCGGGATGTTCTCTGTAAAGACTTAAGCTAAACGTACTCTCTTCGTCACTGCTTTTCTCACTTGACAAACAGAATAACACACATTGCCCTTCTCTGTCAATGGAAGGGGCTATTTTTGGGTGGTGAGCTGACTGTATTCTCCCTTTCGGTCGTAGGAATCCAGCAGATAACTCTCATCCGTCAGTATACAGTCTATCTCTAATTCATCTTTTTTATACTTACTCCGTCTTCTCAAATCCTCACCGGGCTTCTGCTCCGACTTCGTCCGGAAAGAGTTTTTTGACTGAAACTGAAAGGAACGTCCCCGGAATTTTTCTGCCAGCCGTCCTACCACACCCTTTACCCTTGTTCGGGTCCGTTGCAGCAGCGGCATATGGGATGCTGAACTGTTATCCCCGAGAGTAAGGAAATAGGGATTCATCTCCGATTCCGTAACAGTAAGATTACTTCCCCCCAAACCCTTAAGCAGGCTCTTTCCGCCACCCAGAAGCTTCTGGATCATATCTGTCAGTGAAAGTTCAGTCTCCTGCTTTTGTTGCTGTAGCTGAAACGCCCCGGCACTCATTTCGAAAGTACCGGCTGCTCCGCCGATTTTTTTATTCATATGTGCATGGTCATGCATGCAGTTCGTCACCTGATGACTGTCCATGCCGTGATTCCCACTGATTCCTCCAAGCTGCATTGCCGTCTCCTCTCCCGGTTTCGTTCACACTCTGTCTCTCGCAGAACCAAACGCTGTTGTTCAAGAAGATTATCGGCATATTTCATCCCTTCCGTTACTGTCTTCGGTCAATTCTTGGTTTTCAGTTTTTCGTTTAGGAAAGTCGGCTTAAAAACTTCCTTACATTTTCTTCAATATCATTATTGAACACCGCAGAGCCGGCCACAATCACATTCGCCCCCGCTTCTAAGGCAAGGTGCACATTGTCTGTCGTGATGCCGCCGTCTACCTCAATATCCGTATTTAATCCTTTTTCTTCAACCATCCGGCGTACTTCCCTGACCTTATCCAGACAATCAGGTATCAGCTTCTGACCTCCATAGCCCGGCTCCACCGTCATTACCAACACCATGTCCACCAGTTCAAGATAAGGCTCCAAGGCAGCTGCAGGTGTGGCAGGTTTCACTGTGAGACCTACTTTTTTTCCATAGCTTCGAATCAGGTCTATTGTGGCCTTAATGTCCTCAGAAGCCTCCAGGTGAAAGTTGATTATATCTGCCCCACTTTCCGCAAACTCACGGATATAGCGCTCCGGCTTCACAATCATAAGATGTACGTCAAAGAAAATATCCGAGCATTTCCGAATCGATTTTATGACCGGCATTCCATAAGATACGGACGGCACAAACACACCGTCCATCACATCAATATGCAAATACTCGGCCCCCGCAGTCTGTACAGCCTTTATCTGTTCACCCAGAACACAAAAATCGGCCGCTAAAATGGAAGGCGATAAAATATTTCTCATCCTGATCTCCATTCCACCGCCAAAATACGACGGCATTAACACTTCCTCATTATTTTATCAGAGATGAGTTCCCGGCGCAAGACTGCAGCGGCTTATTTTCAAGTTCAAATTCTTGAATTCCCGCTGAGCCCGGAGCAATCTCATACTTTCCAAAGACCACCACCGGATGTCCGTTTTTGTTCAGATAGAATCCGGTGTCCTCGTTGACCCCGGTAAAATCCTCCCAGTAAACCAGACTCGCGTCTGCTGCCATACGCTCCTCCATCTGTTCCCGGATTTGTGCGTTGGCACTGTTGACCCAGTCCTCTCCAAGCAGCTCCTTCAGCGTGAGCAGTTTCCGGTTCTTCATGTCAATATTGTAATAGTATTGCACTCCGTATGCACCGCACCAGTTTTCATTTGCCGTCAGAACCAGGGAAAGTATCGTATCGGATTCGTAAGTGACATCATAATTTACATCCACTCTGATATTCTTTTCCGTAAATTCCTCTTCCGTGCCGCCTGTGGCCAGAAATGCAGACTTATATTCCGCAATTTGCTTTGCCGCATCCGCCTTGTATGTCTCCACTGCCCTTTCTATCTCTCCGTTGACATCTGCCACAAATTCCGTATTTTCTTTCTCTTCAGTCTGAATCTGAGGCTCCTTTACCACAATTGTCTTGTCCCCGTCTCTCTCCTCATAATCCCGGAATGTCAGAACCCTTGAAATATTCCCCAAAACAGGTACCTCTTCCATGGTTGCGGCAAAGGCCATATTGGTATTCAGACCCCAGACAAAGAAAGCAATTCCAAGAGCAGCAGCCATTCCCGCCCATTTTGCCGCTTTTCCCCGGCTCCTCTTCTTAGGAATTCTCCTGCCATCCCCCGCTTTACTCTGTGCTATCGCCCACTGCACCCTGTCATCGAGTTCCTTCGGAATCCGCATTTCTTCATAGATATGCTTTGATTCCCCCAGTTCCCTGAGAATCGTTTCCTCTTCTCTCATGCCGATACCTCCTCCATATGCTTCCTCAAAAGGTCCAAAGCCCGGTACAATCTGTACTTAACCGTGCTGAGCTTGACATCCACTATCTCTGCAATCTCCTTTAAGGACTTTTCCTCATAGAAACGCAACAGAATGATTGTCTTTAAATCCATCGGAAGCTTCAGTACATAATCCAGAACCTCCGTTTCCTGTCGCATTTCGGGAGCCGCTTTTTCACCGGCCCTATGAAGTTCCTCATAATCGCAGGGAATTTCTCTTCTATTTTGCCTGATAAAATTAATGCTTTCATTAATCAGTACCCGATAAAACCAGGTATGCATATACTCCGGGTTTTTCAGAGTTTCTATATGTTCTATGCCCTTTAGCACGGCATTTTGGACTACATCCATCGCTGCTTCCCGATTGCCCACATAGCTGTAGGCCAGCCGGTAAAACTTAGCCTGATTCTCAACAACGTAGTCAGCCAGTTGTTTTTGCATTTCAGACAGCATGCAGCTCCACTCCTTTCCTGCCTTCTACTCTTTAGACGCAACGGATTCAAAAAAAGTCAGTATCTGACGGAAAAAACTCCTTTCCTCAAGACGGCGCTTTCCTGCGCCGCCTATCCGAAAAGGAGTTTCAGACTGTTCTTATAAACCTATTTGGCTCTGAATAATTACAATCACACGAACTCTTTCACAGACTTGTAAACACCCTCTGCATCCAGACCATACTTCTGAATGAGAGCAGCTGCAGAGCCGGACTCACCGAACATATCCTGCATGCCAATCTTCTTAACAGGGGTAGGAAGCTTTTCACTGAGGCAGTCGCAGACTGCACTGCCCAGTCCACCGATAACAGAATGCTCCTCAACAGTGACAACCTTACCTGTCTTCTTTGCGCTCTTTACAATTAATTCCTCATCGAGAGGCTTAATGGTACAGATGCTTACAACCTCTGCGTCGATACCATCAGCTGCAAGCTTTTCAGCTGCGCCAAGTGCAGAGTCCACACAGATGCCGGTTGCCACGATAGTAACATCCTTACCCTCGCGAACAACATTTCCCTTGCCGATTTCAAACTTGTAATCGGGCTTGTCATTGATTACGGGTACTGCCGCACGTCCGAAACGGAGATAGACAGGTCCGTTATACTCCAGGGCTGCACGGACTGCTGCCTTTGCTTCAACATCATCAGCAGGACACATGACAACCATACCGGGAATGGTTCTCATCAGTGCGATATCCTCATTACACTGATGGGTAGCACCGTCTTCACCTACGGTAATACCTGCATGGGTAGCACCTATCTTAACATTCAGATGAGGATATCCGATAGAGTTGCGTACCTGCTCAAAGGCACGTCCTGCAGCAAACATTGCAAAGGAACTTACGAAAGGAATTTTTCCTGTGAGAGACAGGCCTGCTGCCACGCCCATCATATTGCTCTCTGCGATACCGCAGTCAATATGGCGGTCCGGGTAAGCTTTTTTGAAAATACCGGTCTTCGTTGCCGCTGCGAGATCTGCATCAAGGACAACCAGGTCAGGAAACTCTTCAGCAAGGTCTTTTAACGCATTACCGTAGCTCTCACGGGTTGCAATCTTCTTTACGTCTGCCATTCTTATTCACCTACCTTCTCTAATTCTGCACCAATCTTCTCAAGATCAGCCATAGCAACTGCATACTGCTCATCGTTGGGAGCGGTGCCGTGCCATGCAACATTGTTCTCCATGAAGGAAACTCCCTTACCCTTTACGCTGTGAGCGATGATGCAGGTAGGCATTCCCTTTGTCTTCTTCGCTTCCTCAAAGGCTGCGCGAAGCGCGTCAAAATCATGAGCATCTACATTGATAACATGGAAATTAAAGGCTTCGAACTTCTTATCAATAGGATAAGGAGAACAAACCTCATCTATAGGTCCATCAATCTGCAGGTTGTTGTTGTCAACAATAACGCACAGATTATCAAGCTTGCGATGCGCTGCAAACATGGCAGCCTCCCAGACCTGACCCTCCTGAATCTCACCGTCTCCCAGCAGAGTGTATACACGGAAATCCTTTCCGCCAAGCTTTGCTCCAAGCGCCATACCTGCTGCTGCGGAAATTCCCTGACCCAGGGAACCCGAAGACATATCAACACCGGGAATGTGAATGCAGGGATGTCCCTGAAGATAAGAGCCCAGATGTCTCAGAGTCTTTAAGTCCTCAACGGGGAAGAAGCCTCTGTAAGCCAGTGCAGAATAAAGTCCGGGAGCTGTGTGACCCTTTGACAGCACAAAGCGGTCTCTGTCCTCCATGTCAGGATTCTTTGGATCAATATTCATTTCTTCAAAGTAGAGGTAGGTAAAAATGTCAGCCGCAGATAAAGAGCCGCCGGGATGTCCCGCCTTAGCACTGTGTACAGCCGTAACAATGCCCTTACGCACTTCATTTGCCTGCTTCTGCAGTTCCAGATTATTCATTGTTTCCTCCAATCTGCCGTTTTTTCGGCAATTCCTTCGGTGAAGCCTCCTCCGGCTTCTCTCCGGCATATTGTACCACATTTTGATTCTCCCGTCTATATGACGGTTCAAAAATAGTAAGGCAATAGTAGACCCAGCCAATCAGGAACGGCATGACCGCAACCACCGGCAGCTCATATCTGAGTGCATTATGTAAGGGAGATGCCGTACATACCAGTATATTAATGTAACTGGGGATAAATAATATCAAACCAAACGCTCTGCGTCTTTTCACCAGAAACCAGGTCAAAAAAAGCAACATCCAGGTATAGGCGCCCGGCATACAAAAATAGCGTAATATCGGCAATTTTTCACCCAAAAACATTATCTGCCTTGGTATTTCTGCCAACTGGTTTGAAAAAGGGTGATACACTCCAAGCTCTTGAAGATAATCAGAGTAGGAAGAACCTATCCAGCCTTCTATATGTACCTCAACCGGCGCAAGATAACCATAGCTCTTTGCAAAAAAAGCTTCAAAATAACATCCGGGATGCTTCAGAAACATCTGCCACCAAACCAATAGATACTTTGGCAGGTTCCCGGCTGTAAAATGATTTTTTACCGGATCGGAAATTTCCGGCTTGTATTCAAACAATGCTTCGTAATGAAAGTTCTGGCTTAATATCTCTTTTTCATACTCTGTCACCTCATCACTGTAGGTACAGACATAACGTGCAGTCTGCTGAATCGGTATACTGAACATTTCCCCGATGGAGCCTTTCTCAATCCCCATCGCCGGATACAAAAGCTTTTGAACTCCCAGATAGATAAGCATCGTGCCGAGCAACCCCACAAGCATTCTCCTGCGGGAGGAGCCCTTCAGCCAAAAACACAGCGCCACCAAAGTGGGAACTATAGCATAGATGCCGTTATTTCGCAGCAAACACGCCAGAATTCCCACTCCGGTCATAACCGTAACCTGCCGTCCGTTGCACTCCCTGTTCCTGAGAATCTCCATCATACAGATTGCCTGCAGGACTGTGATTTCCGCATACAGGAAATCCTTGTCCAGCCACTGTGCATGAACACCCCACAGCGGAACAAAGGCGAAAAATAAGATTCCTCCGATACAGATGCCATCCGGCACTCCCATTTTCTGCAGTTTTTTCATACCGTAAGAAAAAACAAGGGCTCCTGTTAAGGTCTGAATAAAGCAATACAGAAACAAACCGAAATTAGGATTCTGGATGAGCTTTCCAACAGAATAGCACAACCCTATAAGAAAGCTGCTGAGAGGCGGATGCCAGGTACTCCAGGGTACATCGCCCAAATATTCGCTCAACTGCCTCTCCATATCGGGGCAGGCGGTTCCGGGATAATTCATCAAAATCCACGCCATCCACACCACAAAGATCAGCCAAAATCCCAGCTGTCCTATATTATCATGAATAAAGGGGACTGTTTTGTTTCCAGCCGGCAGCTTTGTTCCGAAAAAGATACAGCCGGCTCTGAGCACACAATATACAATCACCGCAATCCCACAGATACACAACAGTGACAGCATGCATTGAAACCCATTGGCAAAAAGGAACTCAAAGCTGCCATAATTTCGGATACTGAGCATCGCCACAAAAAGAGCTGCCATCATAAACGACACAACACCCATGGGAATATCAGGTTTTTCATCCTTTTCACCAATAGTTTTCAGTAGCAGAAAAACTCCGATCATTGCGATGATATCTGTGATATCCGGAGCGCTATAAGCCACAACCAGCCTGTTCAGAATATTGAGAAAGGTATTGTCATATGCACATCCGCCGATTGCATAATTGCACTGCAGGGCCAATACCGCCAGAAGTGACAATAATATATGTATTGCTTTCCTGTAACTCTTTTTCATTACCATCCTATTTCCTAACAGGCAACTTATGCCTGATACCTAATTTTTCTGTCCATAGTAAGCATTAGCGCCATGCTTTCTGTAATAATGCTTATCCTGCAGCTCCTGGGGCGCAGGCTGAATGCGGGGATTGATGGTCTCCGCACGATATGCCATCTTTGCCACCTCCTCCAGCACAACCGCATTATGAACGGCTTCTTTGGCATCCTTTCCCCAGGCAAAGGGGCCGTGATTCTTGCAGAGTACCGCCGGCACTGCAACAGGATCCTTTCCCAGTCTGATAAACTCATTTACGATTAGATGCCCGGTATTCTCCTCGTAAGCATCCTCAATCTCTTCCTTTGTCAGACATCTCACGCAGGGAACCTCACCATAGATATAATCCGCGTGGGTGGTCCCGTAACAGGGAATGCTGCGCCCCGCCTGGGCCCAGCTGGTCGCATAGGAGGAGTGGGTATGCACCACACCGCCAATCTCGGGGAATGCCTTGTAAAGCTCTGCATGGGTTGCCGTATCGGAGGAAGGGTTGTACCTTCCCTCCACCTTCTTACCGTTTAAATCCACTACCACCATGTCATCGGGAGTGAGCTTATCATATTCCACTCCGCTGGGCTTAATCACAAACAAACCGCTTTCTCTGTCAATGGCACTGACATTGCCCCAGGTAAAGGTTACCAGACCGTAGCGGGGCAGATCCATATTTGCCTCGTATACCAATTTCTTCAATTCTTCCAACATATCTTATGCCTTTCTTACAGGGATATTTTTTTGACTTTCTTATCAACTATCTAAGTCCTTCAACCGCAGCCTTTTCTGCAACCAGAGCGCTCTTATACTTCGCTACATATGCATCAAATCCTGCCACATCCTCCGCCTTGGGTGCAATGGTCGTTCCGGTCTGACCGGCAAAAATTCTGTTATTCAGATAATCCGGTAAATTTTCCCCTTCTGACTTCTCCGTCATAAATGCTGCCAGAACTGCCATACCCCAGGCACCGCCTTCACTGGCAGTATCCATTACGGTCACGGGAGAATCGAAGGCTGCTGCCATGAGCTGCTGTCCCACCACCGGTGTCTTGAACAGACCGCCGTGGCCCATGAGGGAATCCACCTTCACATGCTCCTCCTTCAGCAGGATGTCATTTCCGATTTTCAGTGTAGCCATTGCGCTGTACAGATGACTGCGCATAAAGTTTGCCAGACTGAATTTCGCATCCGGCATGCGGACAAACATAGGTCTGCCCTCATTCAAACCGGTCACCGGCTCACCGGAAAAATAATTGTAGGCAACCAGGCCGGCGCAATCCGTATCTGCCTTCAATGCTTCCCTGTACAGCCCTCCGTAGAGATCGTTCTTGTCAATCTTCATGCCGAAACCGGCAGCAAACTCATCGAAAAGATTTACCCAGGCATTCAAATCGGAGGTACAGTTGTTGCAGTGAACCATAGCCACGGGGTTTCCGTCAGGTGTTGTCACCATGTCGATTTCCTCATGTACCTTTGAAAGTGCTTTCTCCGTAACCACCATGGAAAAGATGGAGGTACCTGCGGAAATATTGCCGGTGCGCACCTTTACACTGTTGGTAGCTACCATACCGGTGCCGGCGTCTCCCTCAGGAGGACACATGGGAATTCCGGCTTTCAATGTACCGGTGGGATCCAGGAGTTTTGCACCCTCCTCCGTCAGCACGCCGGCCTTCTCACCGGCGCACAGCACCTTGGGAAGAATCTCCTCCAGCTTCCATGAAAATCCCCTGGGCGCAATCAACTCGTCAAATTGGGCCAGCATCTTTTTGTCATAATCCCGAATCTCGGAATCAATGGGAAACATACCGGATGCCTCGCCGATACCCAGTACCTTCTCCCCGGAAAGCTTCCAGTGAATATAGCCTGCCAGGGTGGTGAAGAAGGTGATGTCCTTCACATGCTCCTCCCCGCTCAGAATCGCCTGATACAGATGTGCAATGCTCCATCTCTGGGGAATGTTAAAATCAAACAGGGGAGTCAGAACCTTGCAGGCCTCTCCCGTCATGGTATTTCTCCAGGTGCGGAAGGGCACCAGCAGCTCTCCCTCTTTATTGAAGGCCATGTAACCATGCATCATACCTGAAAAACCGATGCTGCCTATAGTCGTCAGCGCCTCACCGTACTTCGCCTTCACATCCTCTGCCAGACTTCTGTAGCAGCCCTGAAGTCCGTTCCAGATATCCTCCAGGCTGTAGGTCCAGATATTATTTTCCAGACGATTCTCCCAGTCATGGGTTCCCATGGCAATAGGGTTGTGACTCTCATCCACCAGCACTGCCTTGATTCGTGTGGAACCAAACTCGATGCCCAGTGCGGTTCTGCCCTCCCTGATTGCATTTTTGATTACTTCACTCATTATGTAACCTCCTTTTATATTAACCCTTCCCGAAAAATGGCTCTGTCGCCATTCCATTCAGAAAAATTTTACCATATTTCTCCGGTGATTGTACAGTATGCATGATATATTTTATCATAAAATTTCCAATGCCCGGTTTCCGTAATTCGGTTTCCACAGAAGTATAAAATTCCAATCCCCGGACCTCCCGACAGCAGTGTACCCTTCACACCCTGTCCATGCATTTCAGGGTTCTGTTACACATACATTATAGCAATGTTGGTTTATCCGGTGGCTTCCTCTTGAAAAGAATGAAACATCTCCCGTCAAAACAAATCCTTTTTGTGACCTCAATCATATCAGCCTTCTGCATCCTGTGCTTATGTCTCTTCACCTATCACCAGGATGAAAAACGCTTTCTCAACATTACCTCCGGACTTTTTCTGGATGAGATGACGGCAAATACCCTGAACATGCACTATACCCTGGCATACCCCGAAAACTTCGGCATCCATGATTACAAGCCTGTTCTCCCGGGCTATGTCAGAGACAGTACAGGGCAGGGAACGGCAACTCTGGAAAAGACTCTGGAAGACCTGAAAAAAATTAATTCCAAGGCTTTGTCCCCACAGGATGCACGATTACATAAGCTGCTGACGCGATACCTGGAAAACACATTAACCCTGAACCGATTCCCCCTGTATGGAGAACTGCTGTCCCCCTCTTCCGGCATGCAGTCACAATTGCCTGTGCTCCTTGCGGAATACACCTTCCGCAGCGAAAGGGATGTAAAGGATTATCTGGCACTGTTGGAACAAACCGATGAATATTATGCCTCCCTGCTGTGCTACGAGCAGGATAAGGCCGCAGCCGGATACCTTATGCCGGCTACCTTTCTTCAGGATGTCATCGAACAATGTGACACTATTGTCACATTAGAAGAATTAAATGCGGGTACCCACTTTTTACAGACTTCCTTTCAGGAACGACTGGAATTCCTGTGTGAAAATCATCTGCTGACGGAAGACAAGGCGTGCAACTACATCGAGACAAACAATCGTCTCCTGAAAACCGTCCTGTTGCCTGCATACACTGCCCTGGGGGACGGACTGCTTCTACTGAAGGATACTTCCGTTTCATCCGGGGGACTTGCCACGCTGCCCGATGGAAAGGAATATTATAAGGCACTTCTCATATCCGAGACCGGCTCCTATCGTCCCATTGGAGAGATTCAGCAGCTGCTTACCACACAATTTACCTCAGAATACGAAAACCTGCGCACCCTGCTTACAGAAAATCCCGAAGTCTGTGCACTCTACGGCGCGGGCACTTCACCTTCCTTTTACCTGGATGACTCCGCTCTCATCCTTTCCGACCTGGAGAACCACCTGGAGGGAGCCTTCCCCGGGATTCCCGGAACCCCCGCAGAGGTAAAGGTAAAACCTGTATCCGAAAATCTTGAGGATTACTGTGCTCCGGCATACTACCTCACGGCTCCCCTGGATGATACCGGCAAAAATGTTATCTATGTCAATCAAAAGAAAACCTTTGAGCCCCTGGAACTCTACACCACCCTGGCTCACGAGGGCTATCCCGGTCATCTGTACCAGACGGTATACTGTAACCGGCGCAGTCTGTCCACAGGCGAAAACCCGGTCCGGGAACTTCTGTGGTACGGCGGTTACCTGGAAGGATGGGCTCTGTATGTGGAGTTTCTGTCCTATGATTATGCCTCTGAGCTGTTGGCAGCCCGGAACCAGAAAACCGATTCCGTCCTGGCAAAAATAGAGAAGCATAACCGCAGTATGCAGCTATGCCTCTACTCAATGCTGGATATCATGATACACTACGAGGGTGCATCCTATCATCAGATAGCAAAGGTTCTGGAGGGCTTTGGCATAAACGACAGCGGAAACTGCAAAGCCATTTACAACTACATCGTACAAGAGCCCTGTAACTATCTGAAATACTATCTGGGCTACCTTGAGATTCTTGAACTGCAAAAGGATGCCCGCGCCCTCTGGCAGGATGATTACAGCGACTACAGCTTTCACTGTTTCTTCCTGGATAACGGTCCTGCTGATTTCCTGACCTTAAGCGAATTACTTCACTCTTCCATCATGGACTCCAGATAGCCCCGGTCCCACAGCAATATCTTGAGCTTCTTGGCTGCTTCCACCGCCGGCTGGGTAAAATACTGATTCGTGAGAACCGCACCTACCATACGGTCATAATAATCCCTGCCGGCATAAGCCTCCTGTACAGCCTCCACGCCAACGGGAGCGGCATAGCACTTACACTGAATCGCATAGGTGACACCCTCTTTTTCTGCCAGAATATCAATTCCGTAATCGCCGCTTCCCTTTGTCACCTCGACCTCCTGAAAGCCCCTCTGCCTCAACAACTCCGCACAGTAAGCTTCAAAATCATGCCCCTCCATCAGGTCTACATCCTTCAGCAGAATATCCCTTCGACGACTGCGGCGCATACAAAAAAAAGCAACCGGCACCGCCACGATTACAGCCGTTATTGCAATCCAAAATACACTGTTCATACCATTTCCTTATGTAAATCAATTGAGTTATCAGTTCTCAGTAACCTTAAGTTTTTTAGTATATTTTATCATTTCCCTTTCTATAAGACAATTCCTTTTTCAGCTACATCCTATCCTGTCCTTTCCCTACATCATCATTCCCGTCAGCACAATACTTGCCACAGTTCCCGCCAGGGTAGCCAGCAGGGCACCTGTCAGAGTGTAACGGGTTTTTGTCACCTTTGCTGCAAGAAAATAGACACTCATGGTGTAAAAAACGGTCTCCGTGCAGCTCATCAGAATGGAGGTCAGCATCCCTGCATAGGAATCCGGTCCTGCGTTCTTAAAGATATCCAGTACCAGCCCTGTGGCTGCAGAAGAGGAAAACATCTTCACAATCAATAAGGGCGTCAGCTGCGCCGGAAGTCCCACCCGCTCTGTCAAAGGGCCGAGCACATTTCCCAGCATATCAAAAAACCCCGATGCCCGCAGCATCCCCACTGCAACCATCAGTCCCACCAGAGTTGGCACAATTTCCAAAACAATTCTCAGTCCGTCCTTTGCCCCGTCAAGAAAACTCTCATATACCTTTACCTTCGTAACATAGCCATATCCTACCACAAAAAAGATTAACAGCGGTATGATAATGTCCGATACATGTGCAAGTGCCCTCATCCCAGTCTCCTCCTATTTTACCTGTCGGTTGTTATGTTCCCTGTACTGTTCCCTGTCATGTCCCGATGCCCGAGCAAAAGGTCACCTTCTTGAAATTGTCGGCAGTGTGACCTTTTTCCCACGGCATCTTTATATTTGCAGTAAAGGATTGCCGTCAGAGTACTGACCAAAGTAGCCAGAATTGCGGGGGCAATGATCGCTGTAGGATTCACGCTGCCGTACTGGCTTCGGTAGGCAATCATATTCACCGGAATCAGCTGAAGGGAGGAAATGTTGAGAATGAGAAAATTACACATCTCATTGCTGGCCCGGGAAGAATCCATCCTGCCTCTCTCCTTCTCCAGCTTCGCCAGCTCCTCCATCGCTTTTAGTCCGGCGGGGGTACAGGCCCAGCCCAGCCCCAGAACATTGGCTATGATATTGGTCGCTATGTATTCTCTCGCCGGGTGGTCCTTCGGAATCCCCGGAAACATAAAAGAAAGGAACGGAGAGGTACCCTGCGTCATTTTTTTCACCAGTCCCGCTCTTTTCGCTATCTCCATCAGTCCCATCCAGAGTGCCACCACTCCCGCCATGGTAATGCAAAGCGAGATGGCCTCCCCGGCACTGTCCAGCGCCGCGTTGGTCACCTCGCTCATTCTTCCCGTACAAGCGGCAAATATCACCGCCAAAAGTATCATTCCCGCCCAGATTGCATTCAACATAGGATACCTGCCAAAGGTATTTTCTATTGATTATATGCAAGTACGGGGGCGAATACTACATACCTGCATTTTCCTGAAAACGTTCTTTCTTATAAGGTTCCCTGTGTGAACAGAGATTTCACATGTGCCACCTCTTCTGCTGTGGCCTTCTCTGCCGGCACATAATAGGATTTCTCCCTGGCAATATTGTACAGCTCTTCCTGAGACTGTTCGCAGGCATTGCGCATCTGCTTCAGTGTCTGCTTCAGCTCCTTATTCTCAGACTGGGCAATCATGCCAGCATATCGTGTCAGTTCGCCGTTGATGCCTGCTAAGGTATCCGCTACCATTGTTTTTTCCTGTAACTGCATAATAAATCCTTCTCCTTCTTGAAATTTACTGCAAAAACTTCATCAGCTGCTGCTTATTCTCCATGGCGGACTGAGCACCTTTTTCAAAAAACTGCTTCACTTTGGTGTCCGTCGCAGCCTTCGCATACTCCTGCATCTTGCAGTGAGTCGTATCAAACCCGCCAAGCAGATGACGCAGGTTCTGCAAATCCAATTCTGAAATTTCAGCCATAACTGTAACCTCCTTTTTTGTTCTGAGGTTATTGTTTCCCAGGCGGAGAAAAATATACTATCTTTTCGGAAATGTGTTTCACATTTGAAGTTGCGCGCTTCTATGAGTAGTGCCGCTCTACAACCTGAAAGCTATCGAGTTCTTTGTGTGTAAAAAAATACAATTGAACTAAGTTGCTGCGCGACGGCCTGCTGAGGTTGCCCGCTACAACTTAGTTCAATATTAACTTTATTATTCTACCGCAATTCCAGTATGTTCTAATGACTTTCGTTCCAATTCTCTCTGTGTTTCAAATCCTTCACCATAAGAATTTGTAAACATCGTTTGAAAATCGTTCCACCAAAATACACCAACATCTTTTCTATTTTCGACCTTGCCTGTGCGACAAATAATATCTGTTATTTCTTTGATTACTTCGCCATCCTCATGCACCAAAGTGCCATAGAAATCTACAAAAAAAGCTTTATCATCATTAACCTCCATCGACGTAAAAATAGGAATTTACGATATTTCGTACATATCATCTTGCTAAAACATGATTGCATCATTTCTCTTTGCTTTTCTTAGCACCAAAATCACATTATATACATCGGGAAACATAGTATTCCCGCAATAGGAGCCGACTTTTTCATCATCTCAATTATCTCTGCACACTAAACCGGAATCTAACTCGCGTTCTTTCGTCTCGTTTTCCTCTATACTATTTGCGACCTGAATATATATCTTTTCATTTTCTCTGATTGCAACAAAGTCTATTTCGTTTCTATAGAGGATATTCCAATAAATCCTCCGAATATACATCAACATATGTCGATGTTAGACGACCTTATTCAGCAAAGATTTCCATATTGATCACATTCAGCTCTTCATCCATTTCAAAACACAGTCCGCCTGCAAAAATTTCGTTTTGTTCTGTATCAAATAACCGATAATGAATCCAGTTGCGGCCCCCGGCATATTCTTTCCATCTTTCTACCGAGTCAACTATCTTCTTTTCCCAGCATGCCCCGGGCAGAATCTCCTCGTCTTGTTTGTAATAGGTCTGATTTGTAATATTCTCAAACTCAAAAACAATGGTTAAGGTATCCTTTACATTTCCGTAACCGTCATCTACCTCCTTTTGTTCCCACGTTTTAAGTGTTACCCTGAAAAATTCATTTTCTAAATGCTCATCCGTATTTTCCTGCTTATCTCCGGTTTCTTCCGGTTTCACGTCACTTTCCGCTGCACTTTCAGATATCGGCGTAGTTGCGCCCACCGTATCTTCTTTCCCGCATGATGTCAAAATAAACGCAAACAACAGTAACATGATTACACATTTTTTTGTCTTTCTATTTACCATATACTCCTCCAAAATAACCTTTAGGTTACAATAAAGTAAGTCTCCGGATTGCCATGACTCCATGGACTTCAATCCTTTGCCCCTATCCATGATTATATATGATTTTCAGTATGAAAGCTACAACAATATGAGGTTACGGATTTTAGCATCAGATAACAAACAATCAGAAACTACATATGGGCATCATTAAAATGCTTGTCTGTAAAGAGACTTGATGATATTCTGTTTATGGAAGTAGTCGTGATAATCCTTTGCGTATATGGTTGTTATTTTTGGTGAATTACAATATTTCATTTAGGATTTGCTGCATACCCAAGTATATAAACAATGTTGATGATGGAGATTGAGATGAAGAATACATTAGCTTTCATTATTGCTGTCCTGCTTCTTACAGGCTGTAATGCCGGGAACGATATTACAGCAAATCAGACATCGAATACCGCTGCTGAATTTACGGATACAGCAGCATCAGAAGAAATCAGTATTGATAAGCCGGTAAAAAGTGAAGATAAAGCCTTTCGTGCAAACGGAAGGGATATTTCGCTTGAGGATAAGGAATGGGAAGCTGTGCTTACTGCATTTAGGAATTTACAGCAGTCCGAGCCTGCATTGCCAAAAGAAAATGGTGTAATTGGCGACAGATTAACCATTTCCATCAATGGCGAAAGCCATAATATTATGCAAATCAACGGGAAAAACAGTTCTTATATTTCGGTAGACAACAGGGCAGAATATTTTTGCACTGATGAGCTTTATGACCTTTTCAGGAAATACTGTACTTATGAAAACAAAAATGAACCAAATCCCGAGGAACGTCTTGTGGGGCTTTCTGCTGAATGTGATGAGCCTACAAATCCGGAGGAATATCTTGAAACCGCAAGAACCGTCGTAAAACCATGGCTGGACAGTCTGAAATCCGAAAAAGGAAGATATAGGCTTTCCGAATATACCTTTACGGACAAGCTTAACGAAAACAGAACATTTCACGGTGACGGCTATATAAACGGTGGCCGTGAGTTTGTATGCTATGTGGGATTCGACACTCCTGATGAAGATGAGGATACCGCATTTTTCGCTTCCGGTACCTATGACACCTTCTATCATTATTATTTCGGCCCCGGAATTTTTGCACGTTTCAGATGGGAGAATGGAATATGCACGCTTATTGAATATGATGTGGCATTTTCTATGCTGACCTCTGATAAGTTAACGGACGGTCTTTATGGAATAAGTCAGCAGGAAATGAAGTATAAAACATTTTATGATTTCATTAATGATAAGGAAAATGTTAAGAGCTGGCTTGAAAAGGATTATTGCAGCAGACTTTGTGCCTATCGTATTTCACACAATGTTATGATGCTCTCCAATGGCAGTATCCTATTCATGGATATTGGAAACAGCAGTCATCCCGAGTATGAAGGCGACTTTGCCACAACTGATATGCACCAGTATTTCTACGACTCCGAAATGGATGAAAAATATAGCTCTCCTGTGGATTTTATTGATGGCAGCGGTCCGGTAGTAATGACTTACCGCAATCATTTCCCAATCATATACGATGACTATAACCACGATGGTAATCCTGATTATGCAATACGTATTTCTTCGGACGATTATGGTTCTACTTATGATGTTCGCTGTATGGATATAAACGGCACCCCATGGGAGGACAATACCGAAGTATATGTTTACGGAGAATTTGACGAAAGCATACGGCTCCAGGTGTACAGCGGAACAAGTATTCTGAGGCCTGATGATAACGGTAACGGCGGTAAGACTTATCAGCAGGAATTTCTTTTTAGTGATAAAAGTAATACCTGCCATGATGATGTAACAGAGGACGGATTTACAGATTATCGTATGTATTCCCAGAAATTTTATCTTCCCGAAACATTACGCTGTTATTCTGTCGAAGACAGTCAGATCATCTGTTATTTCTGGAACAACACAGATCAACGTGTTACGCTTGAGGAAGGCTATGAAATCCAGAAAAGAAACGGTGACAAATGGGACAGCGTGGGAGCAAGATCCATCAACAGTCTGACGATTGACGGGGGAAAATGTGCCGAAGTCAGTTTTGATGTCAGCAGTATCAGTTCAGATGAAATGTCACTTTACCGCATTCGGGTTACTGCAGACGGGGAAGCGGTTTATGGCGGTTTCTATTACGGAACCAAAAGGAAAGCCTGTCTTGACATTTCTGCTGACAATTATCCTAATGGTGTAGGTTCCATCAGCTTTACTGTCAAAAACACCGGAATGTCTGCTGTATATCTTGACAGCGCAGCTTTATATTACAATGGCGAAAAATTATATGACATCGATGTCAATGATATAGGAAGAATAGACAGCACTTCCTGTCATACGATTACCGTGACAACGGACAATATTTGCCGTGAGTTTTCAGCCGGTGAATATACTCTTGAAATCGGTGCGGGCGGAACGTATTTCAGTGCAAATGCGAATGTTATCGCTGTTCCTGCCGAAAGACGTTTTTATTTTCCCCAAAAGGTTGAAGCGTCAAAGGATTCCAAAGTGATTAAAATACCTCTAAAAAATAACATATGGAACGAAGAAACAGCCGTCGTTCATTACTTAATCACAATGGAAGTTATGAAAGACGGTATATGGATTTCGACAGCCTATTCCAATGAAAATACCGGCAAGCATCGTGACAGTATCGAAATTGAATTCGGTGATACCGCTGAACTAAGCTTCATCAATTGCACGTTTTCCAAAATCGGCTCCATGAACTTATATACGTTTCTAAGATATATTCAGAGTATTGCTCAGCCAAAGTCGGGAGATTTATGCAGAATTTGCATCCGTATCAACGACAGCAGTAATTATTCCGAATATGTTTATTTTGAAATGCCGTAAATATAAGAGAGGGATATTCCGTATCCCTCTCTCTATTTCGATTACACTTCTTTACATAGCATCTTGCATATAAGCACAATTACATTTTACGGCATCGTATTTTCATCCAAATATACTTGGATTCGTCTATCAATTATTTGTGCCACATCCTCAGCACTCTTGTAACCGGAAATATAACTTTGTCCTTCTTCCCAGACAATTGCAGTTAATTTGTCATATCTCTCCGGATAAGGAATGCATTTCTCCAGGAAATCCTTATAGCAATTCAGCAACTGTATTCCATCATTACCCGGCTTCAAGGGGTGATCACGCCAAAAGCTTCTAACTTCACCCTCCAGCTCCAAGGTTTTGACTTCGTCCAAATCTATTCTCCGAATGGGAAGCTTTGAATCGGAACGGTGTGCATATTGTATCTCGTCTGTGAGCAGATATTCAAGAATGACAGATACTGCTTCTAAATCAGCGGCGTTTCTGTTCACCACGAGTACTCCTTCAGTCATCAGATAATTCCCACTGTTTCTATCTGTCGGTGCTCCCACAAAATAAAAATTGTCTCCGTATTTTTCATACAGGCTGCAGAATTCTTCAAAATCCGCTCCCTGCATTTCTCCAATGCATCCACCTTCCCCCAACCAGGTGTCCGTCCTAATCGGATTATCGCCATAGGTCTTTGCTGTCTCTAATATTCTCAGAAACAATTCACTCTCAAAATGGCTTTCTCCTGTTTCCCAGTCGATTAGAGAAGAGTTCCGCAGTCCATACTCTGTCAGGAAAGCCAAAAGTGCTCTCGGTGCAAAGGAAGTAGTACCCTGACAGAATATACCTGAAAATCTGCCTGTATCCATCAGCCCCAGAACATCCTCCAGACTCCATGTTTTTTGATTCCAGATGTCTTTTAATGTAATCACCGAATAAACTTTTATCTCCGGAGCCAGTCCGACAAAACTCCCCTCCACCGTTCCCAACTCAAGCACCCCCGGAAGAACCTTTTCTACAGTTTCCTCTGAAAGCAACGTTGACAGATCCATTAATAAATTTTTACTTTGCAATATCCTCATATCTTCCGGAGAAACATATAGAATATCCGGACCTCCACCTGCTACCATTTCCGCTATAATTCTGTTTCGGAAATCATTTGCATCCGCTTCCTTACAGGTTTCATAGGTAAAATTAAGATTGGGATTTCTTCGGGATGCTGCCGCTATACAATTCTGTACATTATAACTCTTGCCATTCATGCTTGTTATTCGTGTTGCAGCAGGCTTCTCTACCTCCTGTTCGGACAGAATGACCAGCCAGTCCTCCTCGTTTCCATACATTCTCAAAATAGGAGCCTTTCCCTCACAAAATATCATCATAGTATTATAGACTCCGAAAACACCATTTTCATCAAACCGGTATATCCGTTTTCTATCACCTTTTTCAATGTTCCACTTAACAATTCCATTATAAGACTCATAATATATATCATTTCCCTGAATACCATATACCCTTCTCATGGAATCATTCTCAAATCTTGCAAGCGTACATTCCTGCTGCTTTTCTGTATCAAACCAAACCAGACGGGTAACCTTTTCCCTTGCATTATAGATTGGGAAAATCAATTCCCCCTGCTTCATACGCAGGGGCTCCATAATATTATCATTTGCATCGCCCTTATGCTCCACCAGAAGACGTCCTTCCCTGTCAAGTATGTATATATCCTGAAAGGGACATTCATCTGTTCCCGCTCTGAAATAACTGTTTCCGCTGTTGTCACAGATACATTCATAATTGTATACAACATCTTCAATCCCCTGCTCACGAAACACGGATAATACATCTGTTTTATGCACATTGTATTCCGCATCGGAATATATCAGACAGTTACGGGAAAGCCTCCATTCCTCCGGCTTCCTGTCCGCTTCCTGCTCATATTCCAATATGTGAAACACATACTGATTCCGTTCAAGTACCTCCATCCCGGTTATCCTGCCATTTCCAATGTCCAGCTTTTCTCTGTCAAGCTCCGTCACTGCATTCTGCATGGTCGAGGTATCATATATTTCCATCAGATATCTGTTTTCTTCATCCTTCTCCTGTGAAGGAAACTCATAAAGGCGATAAATCTCACTATTGTATGCTCCTGCCTCCCGAATATATCCCGATTCGCCGGATATACCATTATGGGCTTCCTCATGCTGCCATTTGATATACTCCAATGCCCATAATTCCTGTTCCTCCTGCACATCCTCTGAGACAGCAAAACCATTTTTCTTCCAGTCCACTGTGATTTGCTCCTCTTTTTCCTGTCCACTGACAGGTTTATTTTGACCGCAGGCACTCAAACATAAACAGCACAAAAACATTGCCGCATACCCAGTTGAAATCTTCATCCGGATCCTCCTTTCATTACCGTACAAGACATAGAGATGACAATGAATCATTAATTGAAATATTTTATCATTGACTACATCCAAATTTTCTATTAAGAATGAGGGGATTCACTTTTTCTTTTATTGTTTTATTATTTATATGGACATTCAGATAAAGAATGTGTTACCGTTTCTACAGCATCGCCTATCCAAATCACCCCACAACCATTAGGGCATACCTTTATCTTTCTGTCAACGCTGTGAAATTCCGTACATGTAATTGATTTTCCACTGTTATCTGTGAAAGTATGACTTGTAGACCAGTGGTTCATATGCTGCCCCTGTTCAAACAGGGCTGCACTGCAATATGGGCAATAAACATATTCTGCCGCAAATACCGACATGTCTTTCCCCCAAAAGAACAAACAGGCAATTGTCATTAATACTATTATTTTTCTCTTCACGATTTTACTCCTCCTCTTTATAATGAAGTCCCTCATATCTTATTCCTTTTCACTTATTTAAATTATTCCGTTCCATCAGAAATGAAATGTATTAACTTTCACCCCTATATACATATCATACTCTTCACAAATTATTAGCCAGCGGAATCATTGCTATCATCACGCAACTGCATTTGGATATTATAAACATCGCTTATATTTCATATTCTATCAAAACAATATCATTTTGTAAATACTTCATTATCTTGAAAAGCTATGTATGACTATGACATAGCGTTATACACTTTTGACATCTATTTATATTTGTTATGATTTTTATTGTAAATAAAAGGAAGAGACATGCCATGGAATTATCGGAAGGCATTAAGAGGGGCACTGTCGAACTGTTGATTTTGACTCTACTTCAGGAGCAAGACATGTATGGATATCAACTTTCACAAGAGCTAACTCTTCGCAGCAAAGGTCTATATATGCTTTAGAAAAGTAAAATGTACCCTACACTCTACCGATTAGTAGATAAAGGTATCATCTCTGACCGACAGGAAAAAGTCGGAAAACGAAAGATACGGGTCTATTACCATCTGGAAGAAACGGGAAAGGAATATCTAAAAGTAATCAAAAAAGAGTACTATGACATCTGTCATGGAGTACTCCTGATTTTAGGTATAACAGTAATAAAAGCATTGGAGGAAGAGGGTTATGGTAAGCCAGAGAGAAATCAATAAATCAGCCAATGACAGCACAGATTCTCTTCTCATGGTATCAGGGTAGCAAAGAGCGGAACCGACATCACTGTCATAATTCCTGCCACCACGATGGAAAGACTGCTCATGGCACCTTCCACCTCTCCTATTTCCATGGCCTTGGAGGTTCCCAGGGCATGAGCCGAGGTGCCGATTGCCAGGCCCTTTGCCACCGGCTCCCTGATTCCGAACAGCTTGCACACCGCCTCCGCCAGAATGGTACCGGTAATACCGGTGACACTGATGGCAATTACCGTAATTGCTGCCATGCCTCCCATCTTGTCCGATATTCCCATGCCGATGGCTGTGGTAATGGACTTCGGCAGCAGGGTCACATACTGTTCATGAGTAAGCCCGAAGGCCAGACTCAGGAGAAAGATACTACCCATTGCCGTAAGTACCCCCGCAGCAATTCCTCCAATGATAGCCAGCGGATATTTTTTCAGGTAAGAAAGCTGTCTGTACAGCGGTACTGCGAGACTCACCGTGGCAGGAGTCAGGAAATACTGAATATAGTCTGCGCCCTTTTTGTAATTTTCATAATCTATATGGAACAGTGTCAAAACCGCTACGATAAGAATAACAGCCACCAGAAGCGGGTTCGCTATGGAAAGCTTCACCTTTTTTTTGACCCAGAGACCAATCTCAAAGCAGGCCAGAGTTAAAAACATTCCAAAGAAAGCGGATTGGGTTAATACGTCATTCATCCCTGTTTTCCTCCCTTCTGTGCTCCTGTCCTTGATTCTCTGCTCTTCTATTCTCTTCCTTTATATTCCCTTCCCACTTATTCTCGGCTCCTTTATTCCCTACTCTTCTATTCCCCTCTTTTCTATTCTCTACTCTCCTGACTTCCCCGCCGCCACTGCCGGATTTTCCATGACGTATGAGCAGCTGGGCTGTTCTGCCTGTCACCGCCATAATCAAAATCGTGGTAGAAATACAGATCACCAGAAGGGGAACCAGAATGCTCTTCAAAGCTTCGATATTTGCAATCACACTTACCGTAGGAGGTACAAAAAGGAGAGGCATGATCTCAATCAGAAAATCTGCCGCTCCCTCCACCTTCTCTAATGGAATGAGTTTTGTAACCAATCCAAAAAGCATCAGCACCAGTCCATACATACTGGCGGCAATGGGCAGGGGAATCAATAGTTCCAGCAGCTCAGCCAGAAAAGAGATGCCCATAATAATTGCCATCTGTCTCAAAAACTTCATCCTAACCTCCGTCTATATCTGGTGGCGAACCACTCCATACTCGTCATCCAGACGATAATAAGGACAGGCCTGCTGGGTACCGGACAGAAAACGATACATCTCATCCTCGTCCAGATTTACCAGACAGCAGTAGCACTCATAATCCTCATCATATACATAATTGACACATGTGTCACAATTTGTTGCAGCCATAGGTTCCTCCCCTACTTTTTCTCCGTATGCAGGCAGGCATAGATTTCCCTTTTACCTACCCCGCGGTCCTTCGCCACCTGTTTCATGGCTGTCTTATCATCTAAGCCCTGTGCACGGTAATGCTCCATGTGTTCCTCCACCGTCATACTTTCCCAGCAGGCAATCTCTTCCCGGCGCTTCTCTTCCCGGCTTTTTCCCTCCACTACCAGTACATACTCTCCGCGAGGTTCCTCTGTCTCATAAAATTTTAGTGCACTCATCATGGTTGTGGGCATGACAGACTCGAATTTCTTAGTCAGCTCCCTACACAGGGTAATGCGTCTCTCCCCCAGAACCGCGTACAGTTCCTCAAGAGTTTTTACCAAATGATGTGGCGCCTCATAGAGAATCATCGTTCTCGTCTCTTCCGCCAGCTCATCCAATACCTGTCTCTTTTCCTTTTTGTCTGACGGCAGGAAGCCTTCAAAACAAAATCTCCTGGTAGAAAGTCCTGACAGCGTTAATGCAGTGATGCAGGCAGCTGGTCCGGGCAATGACGTTACAGGCACGCCGCATTCATGACACATTTTCACAAGAACCTCTCCGGGGTCTGAGATTGCGGGAGTTCCCGCATCCGTAATCAAAGCAATATTTTGCCCGTTTTGGAGCTGTCCTATGAGTTGTCTCGCCTTCTCCACCTTGTTATATTCGTGATAACTGGTCATAGGCGTATGAATGTCAAAATGATTCAACAGCTTGATGCTGTTTCTTGTATCCTCCGCAGCAATCACATCCACCATTCGGAGCGTATCCGTCACACGAGGTGTCATATCCTGTAGATTGCCGATGGGAGTAGCACACAAATACAGAGTTCCGGTCACCGTCTTCACCTCCCTGTCCTCAGATTTGCTTATCTATATTGCTCAAAGCACATATTATTCAAAACATATATTGTTTGCAATGTTGTAGCATGGAATTGCTATCAGATTTTTACTTCTCCTGATACCATAAAATCCCGACCCATCAGAATCCGTACAGTTCCCGGATTTCTGGCATATAAACACCCGGAGACCGGAAAACAATCAGCGGCTTCTCCACTGTCATACGGGGTCTGGCGCCGCGTATAGCCTCCAGCAGGACCATATTGGGCTCCTTGTCCGCAAAGGGATACACAAGCTGCATACGTTTGGGCTCCAACTTATAGTCCACAAGCGTGGTTATAATCTCTGCCAGCCGGAAAGGTCTGTGCACAAGATAAAAACTTCCTCCGGGCTTCAATAGCTTTGCTGCCTGCCTGACAACATCCTCCAGAGTACAGAGGATTTCATGCCTCGCTATGGCCTTGGGAGCATCCGGATTTGCGATTCCGTGGTTTCCAATCATATAGGGCGGATTGCAGGTAATACAGTCAAAAGAAGCAGACGGAAAAATTTTGTCTGCTTCTTTGATATCACCTGTCACAATGGTAATCTTTTCCGTAAGATTATTCAGCGCCACACTTCTTGCCGCCATGTCCGCGCTCTCGGGCTGGATTTCCAGTCCGGTCAGATGGGCACAGTGATACTTTGCCTCCATGAGCAAGGGGATAATTCCGGTGCCAGTGCCCATGTCGAGCAGCAAATCCTCCTTCTTGGCATGAGCAAACCCTGTCAGCAGAACAGCATCCATGCCAAAACAAAACTTTCCCGGATTCTGAATAATCTTATAGCCGTTTCTCTGAAGATCATCTATTCTTTCATTGCTCTTTAGGCTGTTCAGCATATTGACCGGCCTGTCCTTCCTGCTTCGGTCTTCCGTCTCCTCTGCGGCTATGACGGTACCTTTGATTTCTGTTATCCTGTCGCTCCCGCCGTTGTTCTCTCTCCTGAAGGCCGGCATTTTCTCTGCCATTCTCTCCGCGCTGGCGGTCACGATTATCCCTGCGGTGTTCACCGACCTGGGTTCCTCTATTGTCCCGGCGCTGTTCGCCACCCTGGAAATGTCTGTTGTCCCGACGCCGCTCACCGCCCTGATTACCTTTGCTCTCCCGACGTTTCTCAACCTCCTGAGGGACTCCGTTCTCCTGCTGCTCGGGCTCCTGTCCATTTCTGTGCTCACGACGTTGCTCGGCTTCCTGCACATTTCTATACTCACGACGTTGCTCGGCTTCCTGCACATTTCTATGCTCCCTGCGCGGCTCTCCCTCCTGATGATTGCGCCTTTTATTCTCCTGCCCGGCATTTCCCTGCTTGCACGATGCTTCCTGAATCTCCTGTTTTTCTTCCTCTTCCAGCTTTTCCAGCTCTTCCAGCTCTTCCTTGGAGAGAGACATTTTCTCCTTTTTGCTGTGGCGTTTCCTGAACTGAAGCCTTTCCACGGGATACTCCTTGATTTCCTTCTCGTCTCCCTCCTCTACCACAACCTTCACCAACTGCCTTAATACGTTAACACTCTGCACCTCACCCTTCAGACCATCATCGGTTGTGACGTAATCCCCTATTCCCGGAAGTCTTCGATTCAGCTCCTCATAGGTTTCTTCCTCGTTCTTCAGGCAGCACATCAGTCTGCCGCAGACTCCGGAAATCTTGGTGGGATTTAAGGAAAGATTCTGCTCCTTCGCCATCTTGATTGACACCGGAATAAAGTCGGAAAGATAGCTGTGACAGCATAGAGGCCGACCGCAGATACCGATTCCGCCCACAATTTTTGTCTCATCTCTCACACCAATCTGGCGCAGTTCTATCCTGGTCTTAAACACAGCCGCCAGATCCTTTACCAATTCACGGAAATCAATTCTGCCGTCAGCGGTAAAATAGAATAAAACCTTGTTATTGTCAAAGGTATATTCCGCATCAATCAATTTCATCTCCAGCTCGCGGGCATGTATTTTTTCAAGACAGATTCGGAATGCTTCTCTCTCCTTAACCTTATTGTTTGCTTCCTGCTCCATATCTCTTTCGGTGGCCAGCCTTAAAACCGGCTTCAGCGGCTGAATAATCTTTTCATCTTCCACCTCGGTAACACCGGTCATCACGGTACCAAATTCAATTCCCCGGGCAGTTTCCACAATTACATGGTCTCCCCTTTTTATCTCAAAATCCAGTGGATCAAAAAAATAAATTTTTCCCGCTGTTCTGAATCTCACACCTATTACTTTTGTCATTTATTCACCTCACCGACACCTCAGTGTCTCATATACAAGGCGGTTCTCCCGCCGAATAATTAAAAGCAGCCGTGATGCAGGCAACGCACCACAACTGCTATTTTATCATAAATCATTTTAAATTGCCACCACCACTTTATGACTGATCAGTTTTCCTGTATCGTCAGCATAAGTAGTTCCATTGTCAATTCAAAATTCACATTGGCATCCAGTCTGCGCTTTGCCGTCTCCAGCGCTTCAATTATGCGCTCTATTCCTTCATAGCTGCTGCACTGTGCGGTTTTTCGTATGGCTTGAATCTCCTCACGGAACACTAGGTGATTCACGTCATTTGTTGCCTTAAAAAGCAGTACGTCCCTGTACCAGACAGAAAAGATGTCCAGATAATCATTGATTTCCAGCTTATATTCCAGGGCCTTCTTAATCGCCGATAGAATCTCGTTCAGCTCCATGTCTTTAATGTATTTCAGAAGAGAAAGAGCTTCCCCCTTCACGTTCTCAAAATCCTCACTGGAGGCCAGCGCCTTGGCCTTGCCGACGTTCCCCCTTGCAAAGGCAACGCACACATCTGCCTTATAATCCGGCACCTGCAACTGCTCCATCAGATATTTTTTCATAAGCGCGTCAGCTACCGGCCGCATATTCATCACCACACAGCGGCTCAGAATAGTAGGCAGAAAAGCATTGACATTTGCGGTGAGCAACAGGATAACCACATATTCGGGCGGCTCCTCCAGGGTCTTTAAAATGGCATTCTGCGCCTGGGCGTTCATCTTCTCCGCCTCATTGATAATATAAATTTTATAGGGCCCCTTGTAGGGCTTAATTCCCACATCATTGTTCACTTGGGTACGAATATCATCCACACTGACTGTATTGGGCTTCTCATGAGTCACTCGAATAATATCCGGATGGTTGTCGGTCAGGGCCTGCTTACAGGAATGACATTCCTGACAGGGCTCCTTCTCTCCCTTTTCACATTGCAGTGCCATGGCAAAAACCTTGGCAATATACTCCTTCCCGGAAGATTTTTCGCCGTTAATGATGTAGGCATGGGAAACCTTGCCGGCAGAAATCGCATTCTGCAAGTGCTCCTTAATCTGTTCCTGCCCAATAATATCCTGAAATTTTGCCATTTGTGAGCCCCCCTTAAGTAAAGATATCCAACAGTAAGCCGCGAATCTCACCAATCCTGTTCAGAATTGCCAGATTATCCTTTTCGTCCTTCATCAGTTCCTGGGCAAGCTGATCCAGATTTTCATCCACCAGACGAATGATGCCGTATACACGATGCCTCCCGCGCCTGTCCAGAAAATTTTCTCTGGAAAAGCTGTGGGAACGGGTCACTACCTCATTCAGGAATTCCTTCACCAATCCCCGGTAATGTTTCATATCCTTGACATCACGGCGTTTCGACAATCTCTCACCCTGCATGGTTATCTCTTCCATCAGTGTATTAAGCCTTGCCTGCAAATCCGCCTCTTCAATATGACTGGCAAGCATGAACTTGAATGTTCCATCAGCAGCCTGGGTGTTTTGCACTTGCTCCACCGGTGCCGCCTGACTGACCTGATTTACCTTTATATCCAAATACCTGCCCCCTTTCTACGGCTGATTCCTCTCGACAGGCCTGTAGCCTTTTCCCAGATACCTTTTATGTATCGTCACAAAATCACATATCCGATAGTTTCTCTGCCAGATACAGCTTGATTTCCTGCAGACAGCTTTCAAGGTCATCGTTGACAAAGCTTCTCTCTATTCCTGCTTCATGAAGCTTCTCAATTGCAAAATCTTCGCTGTCTGACAGAAAACGCCGGCACATCTCACCATATTTGGGATTTTTCTGCTTTTTCTCACGGTTCAATGCTCTCTGCAGACGTATACCGTCATCCAGTTCTATCAGCACAGATACCATTTTTTCCTTTCCAAAATAGATCTGAAGTTTACGATAGCCTTCCGGTGTACCTATCATAATATAGTTTTCTTCCGGCTCTATCTGACCGTCATCTACGGTAAAATACCTCCAAAGACCATGCATGGTGTGGTACTCTCTGTCCTCTATCACCTTTCCCTCAGCCTTCAGCTTTTGAAAACCGGCCTCGTCGGTAAAAAAGTATTCCACACCCTGCTGTTCCCCGTTTCTCATCGGTCTTGTGGTATAGGGCACAACCTTTTTGAGCAGCGGTGCCATATCCTTTAGCAGCCGTTTATAGATTGTGTCCTTTCCCGTTGAGCTTTTCCCCATAAGATAAATAATCCTGCCCATGATTTCAATCTACCTCTACCACATGTATCATGTTCGTCTTTCCCACAATTCCCAGGGGTACTCCTGCAGTGATAACAACTGTATCTCCGGACTTCACATATCCTGCCCTCTTAGCTTCTGACACAGCTGCAGCAAACAGCTCTTCCGAAGTATTTTTCTTTTCAATCATCAGCGGTTCTACGCCCCACAGCAGGTTAAGCTGCTTGCATACCCTCTCATTGGTGGTACATCCGATAATGGGACATTTGGGCATGAACCTGGAGATAGCGCCTGCAGTGTAACCCGACATTGTTACCGTGATAATCGCTGCTGCGTTCAGATCCATGGCCGCGGAACAGGTAGCATAGGCAATGGCGGCAGTAATTTCTGATTTGTCGGCCTCCTCACTGAGACGCATTCTTGACCGATAATCCAAGTTATTCTCTGTACACTCGGCAATTCTGTCCATTGTCTTAACCGCTTCCACCGGATACTTTCCGGCGGCACTCTCCCCCGAAAGCATAATCGCCGTGGTACCGTCATAAATTGCATTGGCAATATCCGTTGCCTCTGCCCTGGTAGGCCTGGGGTTCTTAATCATGGATTCCAGCATCTGGGTCGCTGTAATGACATGCTTTCCCTTTTCATTTGCAAGACGAATCATCTTCTTCTGAAGTACGGGAACCTCTTCCAGCGGAATCTCAACCCCCATATCTCCCCGGGCAACCATCACACCATCAGAAACATCAAGAATTTCTTCCATATTCTCAATTCCCTGCATATTTTCAATCTTTGCAATAATTTTCATATCACTGTTGTAAGCATCCAGTATCTGTCTCACTTCCAAAATATCTTCCTTACATCTTGCAAAGGACGCTGCAAGAAACTCAAATCCCAGTCCAATACCGAAAATAATGTCACTCCGGTCTACCTCATTGATGTAGGGCATGGATAGAATGGCCCCGGGTACGTTTACTCCCTTATGATTGGAAACAAAGCCACCATTGATAACCCGGCAGACAATCTCCTCACCTTGGATTTCTTCCACCTGCATCTCAATTAGTCCGTCATCAATCAGAATCGTAGTACCGATTGAAATGTCATTCTTCAAATTCTTATACGAAATCGTTGCCCTCTCGGAATTACCCATCAGCTCCTCGGTGGTAAGAATAAACCGGTTTCCTGCAACCAGCTCCGCTCTGCCGCCCTCAAAATCCCGAAGCCTTATTTCCGGTCCCTTTGTGTCCAAAAGAGTGGCCACCGGTAATCCCAATTCTTTTCTCACCTTCAGCACTCGCTGGTATTTTTCCTTCTGTTCTGTCTGGGTTCCGTGTGAAAAATTAAATCTGGCCACATTCATTCCGGCGAGCATCATCTCACGCAGACGCTCTTCAGAATCACAAGCCGGTCCGATTGTGCAGACAATCTTTGTCTTTCTCATATTATTTCTCCCAATCCTGTCACCAATCAATTTTCCCATCTTTTGTACGAAGCACCCTGATAAATGTGCCTTCCTCCTTTCCGATAATCCCTTGTACCTTTAGCCCCTGTCTCATCCACTCGCAAATCCAATCAATGCTGTCCTTTGTAATTTCTTCTCCCGGAACCAGATATGGAACACCCGGGGGATACAAATTCACAAATTCACCTGCCTTTCTGCCTGCCGCCGCAGTCAGAAGCACCTCCTCTGTCTCCTGATCCCAGGCTTCCGCCAGAGGGATGACTGAGTTCTTTCCGTACATCATCTGAGGCAAAAGCTTTATTCCTACACCTTCCGCAGGCCTGTGCCGTCCGGAATCTTCATTTGTTAATGCCTGGTCAATTCTCAAAAGGGCACTGCTCATTCTTCCATAGGCCTCAGCAGTATCATTGACTGTAAACATAGCCAATGCGTAACTGTGAACTGCCATTTCCAGCTGTAAATGGTACTCATTCAATAAGATATCGTAGAGTTCCTTTCCTGTAATATCCGCGTTTTTGACACAGATTACAAGCTTACCCAAATCCTGATTCTCCCTTAGGTAGGGCAAAAAACATAATTTTTTACATTGCTTCAGTTCAGAGAGCATCTCCAGATATCTCTTTTCAAATTCCGCAAATGCCTCGTCGCCATCCCTTTTTACATACTCCAGAGCGTTGTCAATACTTGCCATCAACAAATAAGATGGACTGCTTGACTGATAAATATGCAAAAATCTTTTCAGCCTGTTCCTTTTCACTAAGCCGCCGTTAACGTGTAACAGTGCTGACTGTGTCAGAGCCGGAAGTGTCTTATGTACACTGTGAATTACAATGTCAGCACCCAGCCTGCAGCTGTTTTCATGGACCTTGGGTGCAAGTCCCAGATGTGCACCGTGAGCTTCATCCACAATCAATGGAATTCCCCGTCTGTGTACTGCTTCTGCAATGCTTTTGATATCGGAAATACGCCCCTCATAGGTCGGAGATACCACAAGCACCGCACCGATATCAGGCTCCTTCTCCAAAGCTTCTTCCACCTGTTCCGGTGTGATAACATCAAATATATCATAATCGGACATAACCTGGGGCCAGAGATAAGTCACCCTCAGTTTTCGCAGATATACGGCATGGTATACCGACTTGTGACAATTTCTCGCCATCAGGAGATGTCCTCCTGTCGGCAGTACCGCACTTATAGAGCTTAATATTCCGCAGCTGCTTCCGTTTACAAGATAAAAACTCTCATCAGCACCATAAAGCTCCGCCGCGCTCTTCTGTAAGTCCCGTAAAATACCTTCCGGTTGATGAAGGTCATCAAATCCGTCTATTTCCGTAACGTCATTCCTATATAGTTCACCCGGGAGTCGATTACAGGAATTCCGTTTGTGCCCCGGCATATGATAGGGATAGATATCGCTACTGCTGTATAGATTCAGCTTTTCAAAAAGATGCTGCACTTTAATTCTTTCCGCCCTCTCCGCTTATGGCACCATGACCTCTGTGCATGTGTATTGTTTCCATCAAAGAGCACCATTTATCAGCAGCTGTAACGATCCACGCCTCCCGGCATGCAGGCGGCACAACAGTCAGAGGCCACATATGCTTTTTTATGATGTCCTTCTCACGCTCTGTCAATTCATACTCTCTGATTGCATTTCTTAAAGCTCTTCCGGGATGATAGAACCCATGGAGCTTATGCGGATTGACTTCATCGGGAATATGCCAATCATAAAGAAAATAATCATGCAACAAGGCACCCCTTACCAGTTCTCGTCGATTGCAGCGGATGTGTAATTTATCACTCAGCGCAAGACTGTACCGGGCAACATTCATAACATGAGCATTCACCGTCATGTTCCCATGCTGAATATGCTCTTTGGTACTTCGAAAATTTTTCGAACATAATATATCAGCAGCATCTCGCTTAATCTGCATCTGTATAGTACGATAGCGGTCCAGCTTTTTCTTCCATCTCTCAGCTTGTTTTAAGGAACGCTGCTTAAGTATCCCCTTCCCCATTTCCTATCCTTTCACTTAAATCCTATTCGCTTCTATCTGATACACTAAGCTTATAATATCCATCTATTTGTACATTTTATTCATATGAGAATTTTTCATAAAAAATTATAGCATAGTTTTTTGCAAAAAAATAGCACTAAAAGACAAAGAATAGTCTTTTAATGCATAGAAAATGCCCAGAGCCGGAATCGAACCAGCGACACGAGGATTTTCAGTCCTCTGCTCTACCAACTGAGCTATCTGGGCAT
>JBJENR010000096.1:0-3031 GCA_051880315.1 Acetatifactor sp. | reverse complement strand
ATAAGCAGCTTGGTTCTTACCGGGCAGATGTGATTGGTTTTATCTTTCAGTTTTATAACCTGCTTCCAAGTCTGACAGCGCATGAAAACATTGCACTGGTAAAGAGCATTGTGAAAAGTGCGGGCAATGCGGATGAACTTTTGAAGTTGGTAGGATTAGAGCATTGCAGGGACAAATTTCCGTCACAGATGTCCGGCGGAGAACAGCAGAGAGTGTCCATTGCAAGAGCATTGGCAAAGAACCCACAGATTTTATTGGGAGATGAACCTACAGGTGCACTTGACTCAGAAACCGGAGTGATAGTGCTGGAGCTTTTACAGAAGCTGTGCCGTGAGCAGGGAAAGACAGTTATTCTGGTAACTCATAATGCGGATATTGCAAAATGCGCAGACAAGGTCATCCGTATGAAGAACGGAAAAATAAAAGAAATTCGGACGAATGAACACCCGGCTTCCGTAAGGGAGGTTGAGTGGTAATGTTACGAAAAAAGCTTTTAAGAGAGATGAGACACAACTGGGGACAATTTCTTTCTATCTTCCTGCTGGCATTTTTAGCGATGGCGCTCTACTGCTGCATGGAAGGACATGTACTCGCACAACATTCTGCAAGAGCGGAATTTCATGAGGCATGTAATCTGGCAGACCTGTGGATTTATGGAGAAGGATTTTCGGAGGAAAACCTGAAAACCGTCAGGGATCTGGAGTTTGTTGAGAATGCAGGACTTCGTATGTCAGTTACCGGTTCGGCACCGGAGTGCGATGGTGCACAGGTCGATATTTATCTGGAAAGAGAGAATATTGTGAACCAGCCATACTATATTGAAGGAGAAGCGTTTGACCCTTCGGATAAAGAGGGATTATGGCTGACGGCAGCTTTTGCCGAAACAAGAAATATAAAAGTAGGGGATGATTTTACCATTGCCTATAACGGAATTACTTTTACAAGGAAAGTAAAGGGGCTCATAGAAAGCCCTGAATATGAATTCCGTCAGGCGGAAGGGGATGCAGATATCTACATAGAAAACATTGCTTTCGTATATATGGCGTATGATGCATTCCCGATTCGGGATTATGTGGAGCATTTGATTATACAGGGAAAAATCACTGCCAAGAAGGTGGCAGAGGAATCAAATTTTTTAGACGAGCAATTAGATGCGTTGGCTAAAAACGGAATGAGTATCGAAGATATCACGCAGGATATGTTGCTTGAAAGAGTCGAGCAGATGGATGATGAAAAGCTTGCAAAGCTGATGCCTTATACGCAAATGATTGTGACCACCACAGATGGAAAAGCATTAGAGCACGAGGATGAAATTTCTGAAACGCTGAATGGAGAATATGCAGCTATGGTGGATGAACATTCAATTCCGGGCATTGAAAGATTAAACAGTGAGCTTTCACAGCATGAATCTTTTTCGTGGGTGTTTGTTATTATTTTTGTAGGAATTGCGATTCTGGTCATTGCAACAGCCATGAGCCGTATGGTAGAGAAGCAGAGGACGCAGATTGGTACCTTAAATGCAATGGGCATGAAGCCGTATAAAGTGGTGTTCCACTATGTGAGCTTTAGTTTGTTTGTTTCACTTGCAGGTGTATTAGCCGGACTGTGGTTTGGTTCAGCAGTCCTTGCACCAATCATGGTAGATATGTTTGCTACATGGTATATTGTTCCGGGACTAAAGGGTGGATTTCGACTGGAATATCTATTGATTGCTATATTGATTGTGACTGCTTGCAGTGTGGCAGCTTATCTTAGCTGCAAAAAAATATTAAAGGTCAGACCTGCGGAAGCACTTCGCCCGGCGCCGCCGAAGCAAGGGAAAAATTGTGTCTTTGAAAAACTACCGTTTTGGGGGAAACTGGGATTTAACAGTCAGTACAATCTTCGGGATATCTCTCGTGCTAAATTGCGTGCCGTAATGGGAATCATAGGTACTGCGGTGGGAATGCTTTTGATGATATATGGTATTGCCTGCAATTCGCTTATAGATCAGATGGAGGAATTATGCTTTGATAAAATCCAGAATGCAGATTATTCCATGAATCTTTCTTCTGATGCGAACTTAAGTGATGTGGATGAGATGGCAAAAGAGACTGACAGTGAGCTTGTCATGACAGGGCAAATTGAAATTGCCCCAGTTCCAAATGCAACAGCGTCAGATAAGAAAAAAGAAACACTGACCGTGCTGGAAGGAAAAGGATTATACAATTTACTGGATAGCAATCTGAATGTAATCAACCTGGAACAGAAAGAGGGACAAGTGGGCGTAAGCCGAAAACTTTGTGAAGATATGGGACTTTCTGTGGGAGATACATTTTACTGGCATGTATATTCTGAAAATAAGTGGCATGAAGCCAAAGTAGGGTATATCTTCCGCAGTATGGAAACACAGGGGATTGCCTTCCAGCGCGAAGATTTTGAAAAGACCGGTGCGGAGTATACACCGACGACAGCTTATAGCAATGAGGATTTATCGGGGTATGAAAAGGAAAGTTATGTAACTGCCGTGCATAGCAAAGAAGATATGATACAGGCTTTGGAAACAAGTTATGAAGTACTCAGTATTATGGTGTGGATGATGGTGATTTTTTCTGTGATTCTGATTGTGGTTGTGCTGTATAATTCCGGAAATCTTTCTTTCCATGAACGGATGGGAGAATTTGCAACGCTAAAGGTATTGGGATTACAGACCTCCCAGATTCGAAATATCATTACAGTCCAGAATCTCTGGCTTTCGGTTATAGGTATCATCATCGGAGCACCTTTTGGAAAAATGAGCCTGAATGCCATGATGAATTCCAACGGAGAAAATTTTGATTATGCGCTCACGGTTACACCGGAATGCTATCTGATTTCCGGAATACTTGTGTTGGCAGTGTCTATGGCGGTGAGCTTTTTATTTAGTGGAAGGATTCGGAAACTGGATATGGTGGAGATTTTGAAAGGAGCTGAATAAAATGGCGGATTTCTTTATTATAGGGATATTGATTATATTGATTATTATTGGCATACGTTCCAGTGTTAAGCACTT
>JBJENR010000095.1:0-11403 GCA_051880315.1 Acetatifactor sp. | reverse complement strand
ACAGAGTATTCTATGATCTGACCAGTAAGCCACCCGGGACGATTGAGTTTGAATAGTAGCCACAAGTCTGGGAAGCCTTATAAACAGGGCATTCCCGGACTTTTTCTTTTGCTCTGCTACTATTTTGCTACTAACCGCAACTACTCTATTTCACATCGTTTTGTTTCTTAGATAGCTTTTCTTTGAGGCATCGGGATTACTTTTCCTGATGCTGTTTCTTTTGGCATAGGACCATATGGGAGTCCTGTATTGGCATATGCTGTATCCGAAGCAATGGAACCACTTGTTATATTATCATCATAGGAAATTCCCATAGTTTCGAGCAATGGATTTCCCATTGGAGGCTCTGGGGTTGGCGTGACACCAACTGTTGCTGCAAGCTGTTCCAGATTGCTGACAAGCTCCTGCTGTTTGTGTGGAAACAGATGGGAGTAAGTATTCAGTGTTGTGGATACTTTTTCGTGTCCGAGTCTGTCAGCGAGGATAAGTGCATCACACCCCTGATTGATAAGTAAACTGGCGTGACTGTGGCGGATATCATGGATACGGATTCGCTTTACACCGGTTTTCTTACAGCCTCTTTCCATCTCGTGAGAGAGAAAAGATTTTGTAATGGGAAAGAGCCTCTCGTTCGGAGCAAGCATATAGCGGGAATCCATATACTCCTGCAGTTCCTGACACAGGAAATCCGGAATTGGAACTTTTCTCTTACTTTTCCTTGTCTTTGGAGTGGTAATGATATCCTCTCCGTGAAGACGCTGATAGGTTTTATTGATATCAATTTGTTTTGTGACAAGGTCAATATCAGCGGCAGTCAGTGCCAGAAGTTCTCCTTCACGCATCCCGGTCCAGTACAGTACCTGAAAGCAGATATAGGATAGAGGCTTGTCCTTAATGCCTTCACGAAAAGCAATATACTCATCGTAAGTCCAGTAATCCATTTCCTCTGCTTTTGCCTGTCCAATACTTCCAGCCTGACCACAGGGATTCGTGTTTAAATCGTAGAAGCGTTTTGCGTAGTTAATCATGCAGGTAAGCTGATTATTGATGGTTTTCAGATAAGTTTTTGAATATCCTTTTGGGGAATTCATCAACTGATTCTGCCATCTTCTCACATCGGAAGCCTTGATTTCATTGATTGGCTTCTTTCCGAAGAAAGGTAGGATGTGAGTTTCACAAATATGCTTCTTGGTAAGTATTGTTGACTGCTTCAGGCGGGCGGTCATATCCTCCATATAAAGTTCGTAGAGATTCTGGAAAGTCATATCCGGGTTGGCGGACTGCTTTTCAAGAAAATCCCTTTCATAAGCCAGAGCTTCCTTTTTGGTGGCGAAGCCTCGTTTCCACTTCTGTCGGTTGTTGCCCTGCCAGTCCGTATAATAGAACTTGCAGAACCATTTACCAGTCTTGTTATCTTTGTAAGCTGGCATAAACATCATCTCCTTTGTGAATTGTAAGTATCTTTAGAATTGTCCGAAAATCTTGCATCGGATATTGTTCTAAAGCAGAACCGCATAATGCGGTATGTATCGCACCTGACCTCAAAATTCTGGTTTTGGGTGCATGTTTCCAAAGGCTATGATATAATCTACATTTTTGCAAATATTATTGAGTTTTTTAGTTATCCTCTTCTTTGGTAGAAACAATCTGAATGGTTGAATAATCGGGTTTCTTTTTTATTCCCTTGCTCTTTTTTGCTTTTTCTCTCTGTGAGCTGAAATCGGAGAAGAAGCTGTCAGAGTAATATTCTAAAGTTTCTCTTTTCCAGGTATCAAACTGTTCCTGACTTATGGAGCCGCTTTGTAAGGCAGCAAGCTTATTCATCCAGTTTTCCATAAAGAGACAGAAGTCTGCATTATAGGTTCCGCTTCCTTTGCCATCAACCATGAGGGCTGAAGTCCACTCGGGGTTTTCTGGCGGTTTGGTGCAGGAGAGCTGGAATGCAATATCTTTAATCTCCGTTATGGCAAATAAAGCATTGATAACGTCTGACAGGTTATGGAAGCGATAAGATGGAAAATCCTCTTCTGCGGATACGATACCAATCTTATCAGACTTTGCTTCCAGAAGCTCCTGCCACGGAATATCCAGTTCATCAGCCACCTGTTTGATTAAATCAATCTTCATGGTGATTTCGCCGGATTCGTATTTTTGAATGGTACGCTCCGACTTATCAAGTCTTTGGGCAAATTCTTTCTGCGTTATCTTTAACTGTCTGCGGCGTTTCTTAATTGCATTACCGATTTCCTCTGCGGTATACATGGCAAAACGCTGGTCATCTGATAAAGCCATATCATCACCTTCCTTTTATTACTGTTATTGTTCAGTTGTTTTGATTCGTGTTTTGCGTAAAAATAGGAAATCCGTATCAAAAAGCAACTGGATTATAACGTTAAAAATACTATACCATGAACTAATACGAATTACAAGTGCGTATTTTTATAAAAATCCATTGACATGTTTTGAAAGATGTATTATGATTAAATACGAACTGAAAGTACGGATTATAACTAGAATGATTTAACAGAAGGTTTCAAATCCGTATCGGAAATGCAAATTTGATAGAAAGGAGGAGGCGTATGATAACTACAAAGGAAGCATTTATTGATGCAAAGGAAGTCAGTCAGATTCTGGGAGTTGGTATGACAAAGGCATATGCAGTTATTAAGGCATACAATGCCGAACTGGATGCTAAAGGGTACTACACCATGCGTGGGAAATGCCCCCGTAAATACTTTGAGCAGAAGATTTACGGATATGCAGATTACTACAATCCGGGTGATGACCTGACGCGAAAAGCCGGCATGGTGGCTGAGGAGTGCGGCTATCAGGCAAAAGAAAAAGTCCAATCCGATTAGGAAAGGACTTTGATTGCAAAGCCAAAGCTTCGCTATGTATCTCGCAAATACATTATAGCAAAAGCATTTGGCTGCTGCAATCAAAAGATACCTGAAGTGTACGAATTGAAGCGTATGAATGGTAGAAACCGGAAAGGAGGCAGTATGGCACGTGGTGACAGTGTGACAGTCAGCTTCCGTCTGAATCTTAACAGGGAAGAAGATATGGAAATCTGGAGTTTTTTGACCGGAGATGCCATAGAACCCTGTTTTGGAGATAAGAGCAAGTTTATTAAAAGTGCGTTGATAAGAGTAGTTCAGGGCATAAAGCAGGATGAGAGTGAGAAGCGTCTTGTTTGTGAGCTGAATGCCCAGAGAGAGGCAATCCAGAATGCAATGTCTGGAGAAGCAGACAGGATTATTAATGCAGTGAAGCTGATTGTCGAGGAGCAAGTGAAAGGTCTGGCTGTAATGCAGACTGATAATCTGATATCACATGAGATATCGCAGACAACACTGGGAGAAAGTGAAGAAACTTCCAAAGTTTCTGAAGAATCTTTGGAGATATTGGATGATGATATTGCGGATTATGCGATGTCGTTTTTGGTGTAACTGTAGCAAGTAGGTCATAAGAAGTTAATACACCTGGTATTACAAAGGTTATAAAAAGTAATACCGGGTGTGATACAGGTTATTTTATGGTAATACCGACAGTAATACAGATGGGAGCTGGTAGTACAGCTGGTATTACAAATAATTGCCCCGAAAGGGGCATATATGTAGAGGGTTTTAGGGGGATTTTACTCCCCCTAACCAGATTCTGTAAAACGCATGGCGTTTTACGTATCTGGCAAATTCTCTCTCCAAAAGTTTTTGAATTATGACAGTTGGAAGGGAACTTCCAATGACGGATAAAGAAAAAGAAACGAAAGAAGGGATTGCTTATAGGACGAAGAGGACAATTGATAGAACCAAGGAAGAATTTTACCATCCGCTTGTCGGATGAGGAACGGGAGCAGGCAGAGTATGATGCCAAAGCCAACAACATGAAATTATCGGATTATGTAAGATATCTGATTACTCATGGTGGAAGAGTAGATACAACGCTTGCTTATGATAGACGGAATCTAATCAGTCAGATTTCCGGTCTTTGCAACAATTACAATCAGATGACAAGAACTGCCAACGGGTGTGGCTATGTCTTTGACAGCACCATGCGGACGGGAAATCATCTGCTTGAACAGATAAAGGATTTATTGCAGGAGGTGGTGAACAGGTGGCAATAACCAAGATGATGCATATGAAGGCAAGCAGCAAGGCTCGAATAGACATTCATCTGGAGCATTCCATCAACTATATTTTACAACCGAAAAAGCTTGGGGAAGCAAATCTGGCAGGCGGTATCAACTGCCTGCCGGAGATGGCTTACCAGCAGATGAAGGCGACAAAGCAGATGTTTGGAAAAACCGGCGGAAGGCAGGGATATCATTTTGTCATATCCTTAAAACCGGGTGAAGGTACACCGGATATTATGTATGATATTGCAATGCGGTTTGCCGAGGAGGCATTTGCAGGAGAATATGAGGCGGTGGTGGCTGTCCATACAGACAGGGAACATCTTCATGCCCACATCATAATAAACAGTGTAAACATGGTGACCGGATACAAGTTTCAGTGCCGGGATGGTGACTGGAAATACAAATTCCAGCCCATTACCAATAAACTCTGTAAAGAATACGGACTGCATATCACTCCGGCTGAATACAGCAAGGAGCCGAAGAACATGGCAAGACCACAGTGGGAGCGTGAGCAGGCATTTTCTAAATGGATCAAGCAGGATGCCTTGTTTTGTGCCATCAGTGCAGAAAATATGGAGCATTTTGTTTTCCTTCTGGAAAAACTGGGATTTGAAGTAAAACAGGGCAAGCATATCGCTGTGAAGGTTCCGGGGATGAAGCGATTTAAAAGACTGGATACCATTTCGGAGGATTTGAGCAGGGAGAGTCTGGAAGCAATGTTTCGATATGGGGACGCAAGTCTTGCATCTCCTGTAAATCGAATTGTTTCATTGCTACCGGTAAGAAAGTCTGTTCTTACACCATACCAGAGAAAGTGTTATGCAAGGATGTATCGTTTGCGGCTGGTTGAAAAAAAGCGATTTACTTATAAATCTGCTTATCTGTATGAGCAGATACGGAAAATGCATGAGCTTCAGGAAGAGTATCTGGTGGTGGTCAAGTATGATGTGAAGTCATATGGAGATTTGTTCCGCTTGAAGCTGCGATTACAACAGGTGGATGAGGAACTGTGCAAGGTACAGAAGGAAATGTACCGTGACAGGGCTTTGCAGAAAAGGTATTGCAAGACTGCTGAAGATTTGGAATTCTTTGAAGCGTCCGAGGATGATTATCGGGAACGTTTGGAGCAGATAAAGCTTCAAAAGAAGGATAATCGAAAGAAGCTGAAAGCGGTGGAGCGGTGCCTTGAGAGGGATGGAAGTCTTACGGAGGCTGAATTGGAAATGCGGATACCGGTTGGAGATATGGAGAATTTGGCGGATGTTGAGAATGATAAAGTGCCGGAGAATCCATATCGGGTGCCGGAGGTTGTGGAAGTAGAGAATACTGCTTTGGATGATGTTGTGGAAACAGATGTAATTGCGAAACCGGAGTTTGAAGCAATTGTAGATGATGAGCTTGAAACAGAGGTAGAACTGTTTGCAGAGACTGCTGTTACAAATGTTGAAAGTGTTGTAGAAACAGGTACTAATGTGATGGCTGAGAGTGTTGAAACTGGCTTGCTGAACGATGATATTCGGGAGTATGGTGAAATGGTGAGATTACCATCTGATAAGGCTGATTATCTGAGAATGAGTGTAGCTGAAAAAGTCCGTTGTTATCCGTTTGATGACAAGGGAACAGATGCAGCATTTGAGATGGTTAGGACTTATTTTGAAAAGATTGGTATGGACACAAGTTTTGATTCTGTTTATGAGGAGACTAAGCTTTTGACAGATTATTATGAGAAACAGAAGTCGGAAGCTGCTATCCAAGTACAAACGGAACAGATAGTAGAAAGGCTGGAACTGCTTGGAATTGATTCGAGTAGACTTACAGAATATTCGGCAGATATATTATCGGAGGCGTTTGACTTTGGAGATATGGAGTATTTTGCTGGGATTAAACTATTTAACAAGGTAATTGACAGACTTGGAGTTGATATGGATCAGCAGAAGCGGTATGAAGTGTTTGACTATATTTATGAGGAAGGAGTGCGAGAGAAGAAGGGTGAGCGAGATAGGAATAGTCGATAAGGTTAAGGATTTGGGTGCTATGGCGTAGGCTGTAGCACCTGAATTGTTTTATATAAGATTATGAAAAGGTCATATGAAGACTAAACATTTCTATTAGTTATTTTGCGAGGCTCTTGGTGCGATAAGACGGAATTTCAATGATGAATTTAAAATTTCACATTACGTTTTTATTGTGTTTTTATTGCGAATGAAGAGTGTAACAAGTCGTAATTTATATTTGAGAAATCAAATAAAGTATTTTACAAATGAGGATGCTATGGTTATAATGAAATAAGATGAAATAAGATGGGATAATTGTATTTTGATATCAGTACGGAGGAAATTATGGCAGTATCATACAACAATTTATGGAAGTTAATGATTGATAAAAAAATAAATAAAAGTGAACTGTGCAAGACTGTAAAAATTAGCAGCAGTACCATGGCCAGAATGACTAATGAGGAAATGGTGGCATTGCCAATTTTAGAGAAAATCTGTGCAGAATTAGAATGCAATATAGGAGATATCATGGAATTCACTGAATTAGAAAATGTGAAGAAAAAAATCCATGAGGAATCTTTGAAGTCCTGATTTTTGGACAGCAAATATGAGATGATAAGGTAGGATAACCATGAATGATAACGGTTTAAGCTATATCGACCTCTTTGCTGGTGCCGGAGGACTGTCCGAAGGTTTCATTCAAAGTGGTTATAGACCAATTGCACATGTAGAGATGAACGAACATGCGGCAAAGACAATAGAAACAAGAATTGCCTATTATTACTTGAAAGAAAATGACAACTTAGATAGCTATTATCAATACGAGAGAAACGAAATATCTCGAGAGCAATTATTAGAGTTGATTCCAGATGAAGAACTAAAGACAGTCATCAATAAAGAAATGTCAGAATCGACTATTAAAGGTATTTTTCAAACCATAGATAGCATTATAGATGAGAAAGAAATTAAGCAAGTGGATGTTATTTTAGGAGGTCCTCCATGCCAAGCATATTCACTGGTTGGAAGAGCACAAAGTAGCCATATGCTTGTGCCGATGGAAGAAGATCCACGAAATGAATTATATAAGATGTACGTTCAATTTCTGAATAAATATAAACCTAGAATGTTTGTATTTGAAAATGTGGCAGGAATTAAAACTGCACGTGGAGGACAGGCCTTTAAGAATCTTCAGAAATATATGCGTAAGGTAGGATATGAGATAGATTATCATGAACTTAATGCACATGATTTTGGAGTATTACAGAGTCGAAAAAGAGTAATTATTGTTGGATGGTTAAAAGGTACAGGATATGAATATCCATCATTTGAAACAATCCATAGTGATGCCGAAGTTTGGGATTTATTGAAGGACTTACCAGCTTTGACTCCAGGAGAATCAGCAGAAGAACATACTATGTCCGATATGCGCAGACTAAAAAAGTATGTTAAGGAAAATGAAATCAGAGTAAAAGCTGATGTTTTGACAGGACATATTGCAAGACCACATACAGCCCAAGATATTGAGATTTATAAAAGAACAATCGATTTGTGGTTTGAGAATTCTAAGCATGAAAGATTGAAATATGATGATTTGCCAGATGAACTGAAGACACATAGGAATAGAACATCCTTTGTAGATAGATTTAAGGTTGTAGAAGGTGATATGGATTATTGCCATACCATATTGGCGCACTTGTCAAAGGATGGACATTATTTTATTCACCCGGATATAGACCAGCACAGATCTATTACAGTAAGAGAGGCTGCAAGAATACAGTCATTCCCGGATAGCTATTTTTTTGAGGGTCCTAGAACTTCGCAGTTCGTACAGGTTGGAAATGCTGTTCCGCCGATGATGGCAAAAGTAATAGCAGATAAAATAAAAGAACAATTAGAAAAATAAGACAGGAGGTTTCGCAATTGGGTATTGTTGAAAGTACATATGCTGAATTAAAGCAACAAGAACTGAATAATAATCCATATAGTTGTTTGCATATGGCTGATATCGATATCAATCCCCATCAGATTGAAGCATTCACATTTGCGTTATCTTCATTAGAACTTGGTGGAGCTATTCTCGCGGATGAAGTAGGTCTTGGTAAAACTATTGAAGCGGGATTAGTTATTAAATATTTATTGTGTAGTGGTAAGAATAAGATTTTGATTATTATGCCATCAAACCTGCGTAAGCAATGGCAGGTTGAGTTAGAGGAAAAATTTGATATTGAGTCATTGATTGTGGATAGTTCAAACTGGGATGACTATTTGACAAAGGTAAAGAGCAAACAGGCAGTTGTTATTGTTTCATATCATTTTGCCTCAAAGAGAAAAGCAGAGTTTACAAAAATACCGTGGGATTTCTGTGTATTTGATGAAGCACATAGGCTTAGAAATGTTCATAAAAATGGATCAAAAATGGCCAATGCACTATATGAATTAACAAAAGGAATTCCAAAGATTTTATTAACTGCAACGCCAATGCAGAATACCTTACTTGATATGTATGGTCTTGTTCAATATATCGATGACAAGATCTTTTATAGCAAGCAGGTATTTTCAGAAAGATATTTGCGAGGAGAAGATTATAGTGATTTGAAGGCTTGTTTGGAGCCTGTTGTTCAAAGAACCCTAAGAAAAGAAGTGGCAGAATACATTCAGTTTTCAGAGCGTAAAGAGATGACGATTGATTTTGAATTATCGCCAATGGAGATAGAGCTTTATGTGATGATTAATAATTATCTGAAAAAGGAAATCTTATATGCTCTGCCAAATTCACATAGAACTCTTATTACCACTGTTATTAGAAAATTGCTTGCGTCATCAAGTATGGCAGTTGCAGAAACCTTTAAGGTGTTAAAGGGAAGACTTGAAGTTTTAAAGGAAACAACTAGAACGGAATCAGCAGATGAAAGTATCGATTTTTTTCTTAGTTTCTTTGATGATGATGAAATAGAAATAGATGATGATAGTAAGCAAGATGAATTATATACCAGAGAAAAGGTAAATGAATTTATTCAGCATGAAATAGATGAAGTAACTGCCATTATAAATAAAGCTGAAAGTATAAAAAGGAATGCAAAAATGACAGCTTTAAAACAGGCAGTGGAAAAAGCATTTGAATTCCAAGAAAAAGCAGGTATAAAGCAAAGAATTGTTGTGTTTACAGAATCTATTAGAACGCAGCAGTACATGTTTGAAGAGTTATCGCATTCAGGAAACGAAGGGCAGATACTTAAATTTAATGGTAGTTCAAATGACCCTGTTACGAAACAGATTTATCAGGCATGGAAAACTAGGAATTATGGAAAGTATGTGGGCAGCAGAAATGTTGAACTAAAGAATGCAATCGTAGAAGCGTTTAGGGACGAATACAAGATATTGCTTGTAACAGATTCAGGTTCAGAGGGATTGAACCTTCAGTTTTGTAATACGATTATAAACTATGACCTACCATGGAATCCACAGAAGATAGAACAGCGAATTGGTCGTTGTCACCGTTATGGTCAGAAGAATGATGTTGTGGTTATTAATCTATTAAATACGCAGAATGTAGCAGATAAGAGAGTATATGAAATTCTTTCTGAAAAGTTTGAATTATTTCAGGGAGTATTTGGTGCATCAGATAAAGCTATTGGATTATTAGAAAGTGGTGCAGACTTTGAAAAAAGAGTTACGCTCATTTACCAAGAATGTAAAACGGCATCTGATTTTGCAAAGCAATTTAAAGCTTTGGAAAAGGAATTAGAGAAGAAAAGAAACAAGAAAATGGATGAACTGAAATCCATATTTATATATAAGACAGAGGAGCAACATAAATCTCATTTTGGAACTATTATGCAAGAAATCGCGGAATACGATTTACAGCGTGAGTACTGGAATAGCAGATGTGAGAAAGTAAATGCAACATATCCAAAGTATTACGAAGTAAATATAGATTTAGAGATTCCGGAGATTCAACATGGATATTTGATTATAGGTGGTTCTTATGTAGGCGAATCACTTGAAGAGGCTGTGTTTGAAATTATTGATTCCACTGGAAGAATATATGGTGTTACGGATGCATTGGCTAGAACTCTTTGTGAAAAATTGAAAGATTCGTGTTTGGAAGAAAACATACCAAGTAATCAAGAAATTCTTTCATATATTGATAAAGTGGATGAATTTATGCAGCAGGAGCATGTAGAGTCGAAAAGGGCAGTTTTAATTGCGAATCAGAAAAAGATAGATAATTGGCTGCAATTAAGGAAAGAAGAATATTTGCTTAAAACCAAAGAAACATCAGAATTAGATGAGATTAAAGAGAAATATGCAATTGAAAGTGATTTTAGACAGAAGATTGAGTTAAAGAAACAAATAGAAAGTCTGGAAGTACAGAAACAAAAAATGATAGAGGCATTTCATGATGAAATGTCAACATTGGAAGGTGAGGCTGTAAATATGCAGAAGGAATTTGAAGAGAGCATATTGGTAAAGCCACAACTAGTAACGAAGATAGTGATTAAGTTTTAGGAGGGTACCATGGAGAAAAAGGGAAAGTTGGAATTGACCTGGACAGACAAATACAAAGATGCCAAATTAGAGCCAAGAATTTTGATGGAAGTGGAAGACAAATCAGCTGGTGATAGCACTAATGGCAATATGTTAATACATGGAGATAATTTACTAGCATTAAAAGCGCTCGAGTTGCAATTTGCAGGTACTGTGAAATGCATTTATATTGATCCTCCATATAATACTGGCACTGCGTTTGAACATTATGATGATGGCATAGAGCATTCTAAGTGGTTAAGCATGATGAATGAGAGATTAAAGTGCTTACAAACACTTTTAAGGGAGGATGGTACTATCTTTATTCAGATTGATGATAATGAGCAGGCTTATTTGAGGGTGCTATGTGATGAAATATTTGGGCGAAAAAATTTTTTGAATATGATTTCTGTAAATGCAAAAGTAAGTGCAGGTGCATCTGGTGGAGGAGAAGATAAAAAACTAAAAAAGAATATAGAATATATATTGATATACTGCAAAAATATGGATTCTTTTCCAGGTTTTAAGCCAATTTATAAGAGAACTGAATTGATGAAATATATTGAAAATATGAAAGAAGATGGAAAGAGTTACAAATATACATCAGTTTTGTACCGCTGTGATAACTTTGAACATTTTAAAACAATTAAAGATGGTGCTGGGGATGATATAGAAATTTATAAAGTTAATGATTATGAAATAAAAAGCGTCAAGCAAGTGGCTCAATTAGAGGGAATTACTGAAGCA
>JBJENR010000094.1:0-3057 GCA_051880315.1 Acetatifactor sp. | reverse complement strand
CTCCATGGTCTCAAATTTTTCACAGAGTACCGGAGTCACTCCCCAGCTTAAGTTCAGCTTTCTCCAACCCTTTTTTGAGGTTGTCATACCAATGATGTCTACCGGGCATCTGAATCTGCTGACCATTCTCGCTGTATGACCACTTAAAGAATTTACCACAATATATTTTGCATTCAGATCCGTCGCCATGGCGCAGGCAGAATGGGATACCGCATCCAGATTGCTTTTGATTGTGAATTCCGTGGTCTTGAACTGTTTGTCATACTGAATACTCTTTTCCGTAAATTCCACTGTTTCCACCATATTTTTAACCGCTTCCACGGGATATTTACCGGATGCGGTTTCTCCGGAAAGCATGACAGCGGATGTGCCGTCATAAACCGCATTTGCAATATCGGATAATTCTGCCCTTGTAGGTCTGGGGTTTTGAATCATGGATTCCAGCATTTCTGTGGCTGTTATGACCCGTTTCCCCAGCAATCTGCATTTGCGAATCAGACACTTTTGAACATAAGGAACCTCCATAGCCGGAATTTCCACGCCGAGATCCCCTCTGGCAATCATAATTCCGTCCGCTATCTCACAGATTTCGTCAATATTCTCCACTCCGGCTCTGTTCTCGATTTTTGCGATGATATCAATGGCACTTCCCCCATGCTCATCCAGGAAGGCTCTCATATCTGCCACATCCTGCTTCCCGGAAACAAAGGAAGCCGCCACAAAATCCACCTGATTTTGAATTCCGAATAAAAGGTCCTCCTTATCCTGTTCACTGAGGAAATCATGCTTCATCACCTTGTTTGGAAAATTCATACTCTTACGGTCTGACAGCTCACCCCCTGCTACAACCTCACATTTTGCTCTCGTGGGTTCAAGCGCAACCACCCGGAAAATAACCAATCCGTTATTTACCAATATGGTATCCCCCACCTCAAGATTTTCCATAAGCTGTTTATAATTTACCGATACCTGTTTTTCATTCCCGATGGTATCCTCCGTAGTAAACGTGAATTCATCGCCATCCTTCAGTTTGATTTTTCCGTGTTCAAAGGTTTTTATACGATACTCCGGTCCCTTTGTATCCAGCATAATCGGAATAGGCATCGCCAGACTTTCCCTGGTTGCTTTTATCAGGTCAATCTTTCTTTGATGCTCCTCATGCGTTCCATGGGAAAAATTCAATCTTGCAACATTCATTCCTGCACGGCACATTTCAACCAGGACTCTGCTGTCCTCGCAGGCAGGTCCTATGGTACATATCACCTTAGTTTTTCTCATTAGTGTATTCCTCGCTTTCTTTCACGCCCTCTCGTTCATCCGTTCCTCTATTATCCACCCACCAGGCCCACACGCCGGCTGCCAGTGCAATCACGCATAATACTCCTACGAAAATATCCTGACCCATATAATCCTCCACTGGGAAGCATACAGAAATAAGCATGCAGTACATCTGTATGCTCCATAATCTTTTTATTTTTTTGTACAACAATAAGCCCACGTTTTCCCGGGCCCACTAAATAGGGATTTCTTTAGATTCGCTTTTTACCATCAGATTTGTGAATAAAATTTGTGACTAACTCATTCTGATTCTCAGAAAGGAATTGTATCTCTCCAAAACCCGAACAAAATCTTCCCTCATACAGGAATACGAAGTTTTGACATAGAAAGCCGGGATTCTTCCCGGTATCCCTTCTCAGATTTGATAAACGAAATGTGAATTGCTCCGAGCCCCTGTCTCCACGGACTCTCAGCATTTCTGCAGTGCACGCATGTGTACCGGTAAAACCGGGAGCAACAGTTGTAATACCGGAGCCCACTGCATCACCGTGCACATACGCAAAACAGGAATCTACTTTGAAATTATCAAAATACATTCCTAAGATGAAAATAAACAATATTATGAAAATACTTAACTGTTTATTTCTTTTTTTACGCATGTTGCTCACTCCTGCTTTATATTTTACCATATAATTCCTAATCTGTGCGCATTTTTTTATTTTTATTTATACGATCCTGTCATAGTTTTTTTCACATTTCTTTCCTTCTCATAAATACGCTTTGCGTAAAACACTGTAACCGCCGTGGCTGATAACAAATAGACAATCAAAAATGCCGCTTTACGATTTCCGGTCGATAAAGCGGCATTCCATTGAAAGCCCTAATAGCGGTAATACGTAGCTTTCCAGATATGTATTGGATAAATCCTCCATTGTTGCAAAGGACGAGATGATTTGCTGTCATTCCCATGATTCTTATTACCTCCGCTAAATGTTAATTCACTTTCTGTCTCCTTTACGCATATCATTTATAAATCTACATTATGGTGTTTATATGGAAAACTGCTCAAATCTCTTTTATCTTTCCACTATTGCTTGCAAACTCTCTGACTGTTTGTCAGAAAAAGAACTAGCGGAACTTTCTGCTGACCTCGTTACACTAAGTGACATGATTGCGAACATTCTGGCACATCAGTGTTCCTACAATTCCGATAACAATTAGCACTCCACTTCTGACTGTAGCCATACTAATACTACTCCTTTGTAATCTATGCAATCCGTATTTTGTGTTCAATCTACTTTACCTGCTTCTACAAGGCAACATTCGTTAAGTTCTCTTATAAATTCTGCAAATTCCTCATAACTCATTGAACGAATGCGGTCTGCATTGATAATTCCGGAATACTTATCATGGTGCACTATAAAAAATGAAATTCATACAACTCCAAACGGTCTGTCACCTGCTGACCAGTACGATAACGACGACATGCGCTCTGGGCCAAAATAACATACCAAATTTCCGCTTTCACGACTTGAAACATCAATACGTCACGCGCCGGGAATACCGGATGCTTACATTATGGCAGATGGTGGATGGCTCTCCGATAAGGTACTAAAAGCAGTATACAGGCATGCTATGAGTGACAGAAAAAAAGAAATGTCCGACAAGGCTAACAGTCATTTTGAATCTCTATTTTGAAACTATGCAACACGAAATGCAACACGAATCGGATAGGAGGATAATCATTAGTTGATTATCCGTCCTTCCACACCACCTGGC
>JBJENR010000093.1:0-11729 GCA_051880315.1 Acetatifactor sp. | reverse complement strand
CCGGGGATTTTGGCGTGGGAGAAATCTATCAGGGTTATTCTTACCTGCCAAGAGAGGACGCAGAGCCCTCGGCTGAGTTTTTTCTGGGAATTGCCCCTGAGATAGACTGTAACCTGGAGCCCGGAAATGTAAAGGAATGCTGGGAGAGAACCTATGGAACCGCTGAGGACTTCAAGATGCAGGAGGTATCAAAGGGTATTTACACCCATTGTGCGGAAATGAAAAACAAAAGTGTTTACAAGACCTCCTATTTCCTACAGCATGGGGACGACCTGATTCTGGAATGCGGGATGATGCTGCACATGCCAAACAGAAGGAAGAAGCTGGAGGAGAAGCTGATACCGCTTTTTGAGGAGTTTGCAGCTAACTGCAAAAAGTAAGTTGTGGGGACGTTCCTTTTGTCCAAGGAGCGTCCCTGTGTCTTCTATTCAGAGATTGAAGGGACATTAAAATAGAGCATTAGACCAGTAGGATAATATTAGAGGACTTGTTTGATGCGGAAGGTACACTCATAAGAGCAGGAGGAAAGCTTGAATTATTTGAATTTGATTCGAAAGCACTTGAAACAATTTTGTCTGATATTGTAGTATCAGAAGAGGTATATAAGGCATTGATTGATTTCCAAGAGAATGCTAGAAAGAGTGGAATTGATGTATGGTTTTGTATTACTGATTACTAGAAAGGATGGGAATTGTTATGCAGGAATTTCCCAGAGCAATAACGATTTATAAAGGAGAAAACAGATTTTTGGTTATACCAAACGACAAGCACATAGGTCATTACTATTTGGAATCAAGTTTGGGTATCAAACTAAATCTGGATGAACAAGAAAAACTTATTGAGAGTATTGTGGTTTCGATGGAGTATATAAAGAAGACCCCTTTATCAACAGTAACACCTGAAGAGTATGATCCGGCATGGAGACATAATACACAATACAAAAGCTGGAATTCTTTTTGGAAGAATAATATACATGGGGGAGTAGATCAATATAAAGAAGGAAATTTCAAGATATATACGGACAAAAGAGCAGCAACACCAAGCCAAGCGTACAATGGCTGTATCAAGGTCATCGACCTCCCTGCCGGTTCCACCTATGAAGAGGTAGCCGCTGCGGTGCTTGATGTATTTGCGGCAGCAGATGAGTACTATGCGACCCATGGAGCACCCGACCCCTATCCCCGGAAGGAGCTTGAACTGCTGGACAATACTGTCCTTAGTTTCCGACCACCCTGCGACAGGCATTTTGAAGATGCCGGGGATTTTGGCGTGGGAGAAATCTATCAGGGTTATTCTTACCTGCCAAGAGAGGACGCAGAGCCCTCGGCTGAGTTTTTTCTGGGAATTGCCCCTGAGATAGACTGTAACCTGGAGCCCGGAAATGTAAAGGAATGCTGGGAGAGAACCTATGGAACCGCTGAGGACTTCAAGATGCAGGAGGTATCAAAGGGTATTTATACCCATTATGCAGAAATGAAAAACAAAAGTGTTTACAAGGTCTCCTATTTCCTGCAGCACGGGGAAGATTTGATTCTGGAATGTGGGATGATGCTACACATGCCAAACAGAAGGAAAAAGCTGGAGGAGAAGCTGATACCACTTTTTGAGGAGTTTGCGGCTAACTGTGAAAAGAAATAAGTTGCGGGGACGTTCCTTCTGTCCAAGGAGCGTCCCTGTGTTTTGGGAGCATATCTGTGTCTTTGTGCAAAAAAAATAGTTGTGGAAGTTCAACTTTTTATTGCCTTTTGTTCAAATTGTGTTATTATAGATGTGTGCGCTCATTTGAGCGCAAACTAAAGCTGATTATGAGGATTCCCTTCTGTTTTACCGAGATTATTCGAAAGAAAAGGTCGAAAGGCAAAGAGGATTCTCTCATATCCAAAATAATATTCTAGGAGGAAGAAACAAATGGCAAACAAGTGGGTTTACATGTTTAGTGAAGGCGACATGACCATGCGTAATCTTCTCGGCGGTAAGGGTGCTAACCTGGCTGAGATGACCAGCATCGGACTCCCTGTTCCTCAGGGCTTCACTATCACAACGGAGGCTTGTACACAGTACTACGAGGACGGACGCAAGATCAATGACGAGATCATGGCTCAGGCTATGGAAGGCGTTAAGAAGATGGAAGAGATCAACGGCAAGAAGTTCGGCGATCTGAAGAATCCCCTTCTGGTTTCCGTTCGTTCCGGTGCACGTGCTTCCATGCCCGGTATGATGGATACGATTCTGAACCTTGGTCTGAATGACGAAGTTGTTGCTGCAATGATTGCCGGCAACCCGGATCCTGCTTTCGAGCGTTTCGTATATGACTCTTACAGACGTTTCATCCAGATGTTCTCTGACGTTGTAATGGAAGTAGGTAAGAAGTACTTTGAGCAGCTCATCGACAAGATGAAGGAAGAGAAGGGCGTTAAGTTTGACGTTGACCTTACCGCTGCTGACCTGAAGAAGCTTGCTGAGCAGTTCAAGGCTGAGTACAAGAACCAGTTGGGTAAGGATTTCCCTTCCGATCCCGTAGAGCAGCTGAAGCTGGCTATCGAGGCTGTGTTCCGTTCCTGGGACAACCCTCGTGCAAATGTATATCGTCGTGACAATGATATCCCTTATTCCTGGGGTACCGCTGTTAACGTAATGCCCATGGTATTCGGTAACCTGAACAACCAGTCCGGTACCGGTGTTGCATTTACCCGTGATCCCGCTACAGGCGAGAAGAAGCTGATGGGTGAGTTCCTGATCAACGCACAGGGAGAAGACGTGGTTGCAGGTGTTCGTACTCCTATGCCTATCGCTCAGATGGAGAAGGAGTTCCCTGAAGCATATGCTGAGTTCATCAAGGTTTGCGAGACTCTTGAGAACCACTACCATGACATGCAGGATATGGAGTTCACCGTTGAGAATAAGAAGCTGTACATGCTCCAGTGCCGTAATGGTAAGAGAACTGCTCAGGCAGCTTTGAAGATTGCTTGCGACCTGGTTGATGAAGGTCACAAGACCGAGGCAGAAGCAGTAGCTATGATTGACCCTCGTAACCTTGACACCCTGCTTCATCCTCAGTTCGATGCGAAGGCTCTGAAGGCTGCAACCCCTCTCGGAAAAGGTCTTGGCGCATCTCCCGGAGCTGCTTGCGGTAAGGTTGTATTTACTGCTGACGATGCTGTAGAATGGGCTGCAAGAGGCGAGAAAGTTGTTCTGGTTCGTCTGGAGACCTCTCCCGAAGATATCACCGGTATGAAGGCTGCTCAGGGTATCCTGACCGTTCGTGGTGGTATGACCTCTCACGCAGCAGTAGTTGCCCGTGGTATGGGTACCTGCTGTGTATCCGGTTGCGGCGACATCGCTATGGACGAGGAGAACAAGAAGTTCACCCTTGCAGGAACTACCTTTACAGAGGGTTCCGAGATTTCCATCGATGGCACCACAGGTAACATCTATGCAGGACTTATTCCTACCGTAGATGCTCAGATCGCAGGTGAGTTCGGTCGTGTAATGGCTTGGGCTGACAAGTTCAGAACCCTGAAGGTTCGTACCAATGCAGATACTCCCGCTGATGCAAAGAAGGCTCGTGAGCTTGGCGCTGAAGGTATCGGACTTTGCCGTACCGAGCATATGTTCTTCGAGGAAGACAGAATTGCAGCATTCCGTGAGATGATTTGTGCTGATACCGTAGAAGAGAGAGAAGCAGCTCTGGAGAAGATCCTGCCTTATCAGCAGGGCGACTTCAAGGCTCTGTACGAGGCTCTGGAAGGTAACCCTGTTACTATCCGTTTCCTTGATCCCCCTCTTCATGAGTTTGTTCCTACCGAGGAAGCTGACATTGAGAAGCTTGCAAAGGCTCAGGGCAAGAGCGTTGAGACCATCAAGAACATCATCGCTTCCCTGCATGAGTTCAACCCTATGATGGGTCACAGAGGATGCCGTCTGGCTGTTACCTATCCTGAAATCGCAAAGATGCAGACCAAGGCTGTTATCCGTGCAGCTCTTGAGGTTAAGGCAGCTCATCCCGATTGGAACGTTAAGCCTGAAATCATGATTCCTCTTGTATGTGAGGTGAAGGAGCTTAAGTACGTTAAGAAGGTAGTTGTAGAGACCGCTGATGCTGAAATCGCAGCAGCAGGTGTTGCTCTTGAGTACGAAGTAGGTACCATGATTGAGATTCCTCGTGCAGCTCTTACCGCTGACGAAATCGCTAAGGAAGCTGACTTCTTCTGCTTCGGTACCAACGACCTGACCCAGATGACCTTCGGCTTCTCCCGTGATGACGCAGGTAAGTTCCTGGATGCTTACTATGACACCAAGATCTTCGAGAACGATCCCTTCGCTAAGCTGGATCAGACCGGCGTAGGCAAGCTGATGGAGATGTCCATTAAGCTTGGCAAGCCCGTTAATCCTAAGCTTCATGTTGGTATCTGTGGTGAGCACGGCGGAGATCCTTCTTCCGTAGAGTTCTGCCACAAGATCGGTTTGGACTATGTGTCCTGCTCTCCTTTCCGTGTGCCTATAGCCAGGTTGGCAGCGGCGCAGGCAGCGATAGCAAACAAGTAATTGTTGTTTGTAACCGGCGCATTGCATTGTGCCAGGTTTTTCAAAAGAATTTATAAGATTTTTTTTGCCAGCTCCACAGAAGATTGTGGGGCTGGTATTTTCTAATTATTCTATGTTTCTACCTGGTAGAGGCTTTTTGCATTCAGAGGGTAGAGAAAATCTCAAATAACAAGTCAAAAGTCTACCCTGGAGGAAGCTTTTTATAATCAGAGGGTAGAAAAAATTTCTAATAACAAGTCAAAAGTCTGCCCTGTAAGCTATTATTCTTAACAAGAGGGTAGGGAATAGGAGGAAGATGATAGAAAATGAAATCAATATTCGTATCAAGGAGTTAACGACAGCACTGAGTGACATAAATCTCTTTTTGGAAAATGCACCGGAAGGATGTTTAAAAATCCAGCAGCGAGATGGTAAGCAATATTTTTATCATCAAATATTTGATCAGGGAACGCATCAATTTAGTAGGACTTATATTTCGAGGAAGGATGTTGGGTTTGCCGGTGCATTAGCGAAGAAAGGATATTTTTTAAAAATAAAGCCAATCATAGAGAAACAATTGATTGCCCTAAAGAGATTTTCGGAAGAGTATAGGTCTCAGGAAATCGATTATGAATATGACCGATTAAGTGAGGTAAGAAAGGCATTGGTAAATCCCGTTCAGAGAAGCACGAAATCAATACTGGAACGTTGGAATAACGAAGTATACGAAACAAATAAAAAGTATCCTGAGAATTTGCGATATGAAACGGATAATGGAGAACTGGTGAGATCCAAATCGGAATTAATAATAGCAAATGCATTGGCGAGAGAAAAAGAGCATCTGCTGTATAAATACGAGCGACCTGTGAAGATAATGACGAATGGTGCGGAGCAAGTTTTTTATCCGGATTTCACCGTTTTGAATATCCGTACCGGAAAGATAACCTTTTGGGAACATGCCGGGAAAATGGATGATTCTTCTTATGCAAATGATTTTGTATCGAAAATTAATTTCTATCAGGCAAATGCTATCATGCCAGGAAAAAACCTCTTGATAACATATGAAACAAGAGAAAATCCACTCTCTATGCAAAATGTCAGATGTTGTATTGGTTATCTAAAGGAAATGAGCTGAATATCACGGAAAACTAAGCCAAGCAACATAGAGGCAATCAATATTAAGGTAATCAGAAAGAATGTTAAGTTTCGGATTGGATAATGTTATTTGGAAAATATGTAACTATCGTTGTTTTTTTCAATTGAGCATTGTTTGATTTACAATGAACGGACAGATATACTTAAGTTACAAAATAAGTCTGCAGAGTTTATTTTATATGATACAGGAGTCAATAAATGTGATTAAGCAATTAGAAGGAGAATAAAGCATGAAGAATAATCTGGGAGCAAACATTAAGTATTTCAAAAAAAATAAAGGGTATACACAGGAAGAACTGGCAGGAATTCTTGGAGTTACGCCACAGGCCGTCAGTCGTTGGGAGTCAGAGACCGGGCTTCCGGATGTCTCAATGATTGTACCGATTACACAGGCTTTGTGCATTACTACAGATGCTTTGCTTGGATATGACGCCCGGAGTCAGGATGACATGATTACGAAGAAGATTTTTGACAGAATGGTGGAATTTGAAGATGTTTCCAATCCCGGCAGGAGTAAACTCAGGGGGTGTGAGTATCTGGCAGAGGAAGCAAACAAGAATCCAATGAACTATGATGTGGTTTTGAAGTATGTTCAGAATGTGGCGGGATTAAGCTATTATATTGATATGGAAGGTCTCTTATCCAATGAGCCGGAGAGAGCGAAAACAATTCTGGAGGATGGAATCAGAAAAGGTATCAATGTTATCAGGTATAGCTACTCCCTCTTTGGAGTGCTCCACAGGCTGCTATTGCAAACAATAGAGCTCTGTTTTGACCATAACGGTTGGAACAGAGTTCTTTTCTTTCAAATGATTTTTGGAATCCTTATTGAATATGGAAAGAACTATAAGATTAGGTAAAATAAGCATTTGTGGGACAATCCGAATAATCGAAAAATGTATGGTCAGATTTTTTCTACGCATAAATCGGATTAACGATTGATAACGAAAATTAACTTATATTCACGATTTGCGTTGACAAACATTAACATATGTGCAATAATGTGAATGAAAGGGAATCATGTCGACAGTTTCCTTTTCATGCGCGCAAGAAAAAATATGTTTTGGTTATTGAGAGAGGAGACAATATGTTTATTGAAGAACGTCATCAGAAGATATTAGATATATTAGGTACAGAAGGAAGTATCACTTGTGGAAAGATTCAGGAATTATTTGGTGTGAGCTATGATTCGGCAAAACGAGACTTGAGGATTCTTGAGGAGAAGGGACTTTTAAAAAGAACTCATGGTGGAGCTTTACCGATACGTCAAATTGCAACCGGTAAACCGGCTAAGACAACTTGTAGGGACATTGTTACAGTCAAGGAAAACTACAAGGCTATTGCACTTAAAGCAGTTTCAATGATTGAAGATAATGATGTTATCTTTATTTCCGCTGCTTCCGTGGGATACTTTATGGCACAAAATTTACCGAACAACATTAAGCTGCGGGTTGTAACGAATTCTATTGTACTGGCAGAAGAGTTGCGCACCAGAGATAATATCTCTGTTATTATGTTAGGCGGAGAGATGGACAACAAGGGAAATTGCTACGACGCGATTGCTATTGAAACTATAAAGCGGTTACGATTTGATAAGTGTTTTATTACTTCGGCTTGTATATCGGCAGAGTTTGGTCTGTCTATTAAGAGGACAGGTGCCATTGGTTTTTGGAATGCGCTTATTGATAGTTCGAAGAAAACGATTGGATTATATCCGACAGAAAAGATTGGTTTCGAATCTATTGTAAGCATTTGTCCTGCGAATAGACTTACGACATTGGTAACAGATTGGGATGCACTTGAAGAGGATCTGCAGAAGTATGATGAACTTGGAATTGAAGTGATTGTTGTTGATAAGGATGATGAACAGTGACATCCTTGCCATATGGTTCATGGTTTTCGTAGAAAAGATACTATTGTTATTCCAACGCTAGCTACTCCTTCTTTGGAGTACTCTGGGTGATTAGCTGCATAGTAATTTTAGATAAGATTTTGCGCAATATCTCTTCGGATGTAGTCAATCCCACAGGAAGCCATAACTGCAAAATAGGCATTGTTGCTTAGAAAGCTGAAGAAGTAAAAGAAATAACAGAGCCCCTTGCATCTAATCTTGGTGCAAGGGGTTGATAATTATATTTACTTATATTGAATTAAATTGACTAATTTCTAAATACCTTCTAAATACTGTTTCACTTTTGCTAAGCGGGAGGAAAATGCATGGAAAATCTGAAGCTAAAGGCGGCCCGTGCAGCAAAGGATATGTCCCAGGAGGATCTTGCAAAGCTTTGCGGCGTGTCCAGACAGACCATAAATGCTATAGAAAAGGGGGATTATAATCCCACCATCAAGCTTTGCAGAACCATCTGCAAAGTTCTTGGAAAGACGTTAGATGAGCTTTTCCGGGAGGATGAGGGAGAGTGATATAGCTTTCAGAACAATGCAGGAATTGATGGTAAGTAATCTCTTTTGTATAGTATCCTGAAGACGTCAATATAGCTATTCACAGATATGGAAATAGCATTGACTGTAGGAGATAAACCCCATATAATGTTTATATGAAAGATGAGGATAAGAACTGTCAACAATAAGTCATTTTATGGAAGGAGAATTTCTCGCCAAAGAACATGTCTCGAAGTATCCTCAACTGGAAACTCATAAAGACAGGAATTTATATTTATTTCCGGTAAACTCATGATAGATATGGAATTATTTGGAATAGTAATCTGGATATCGAGACTGAAATTATTGCAATTGCATAAGATATTGGTGAGCGAGGTTCACAGTTGCCCGGAAATACCAATAGGCATGTCTGAGTTTAAAATTATAAATACGATAGGAATATATTGGGAGAATCAAGATAAGGAGGGGAACAATGCTCAAAGCAATCAGATGTATGAAAATGACAAATCAAGTACCGGTGACGCTCTATGCAACACAGAACATGTTTGAGTGGCGATTCGGTGCATAGAGCGATTACAGAATCGCAAAGAATATGAGATGTGTTGCACTCTAAAGTTATGAGAAAGAAGCATCTACTAGCTGATGCTTGATACTTGGAGGAGTGATTAGCATGTCATATGTAAACGGTAAAGAGATATTGCCTGATAATATATTATCTGAAATCCGAAAATACTATAGTGGAGGATTGATATATATTCCGTTGCAGGAAGAAAAAAGATGTAAATGGGGTACAAGGACTTCCACAAAAAAACAACTGGAGAAGAGAAATCAGGAAATATGTCATAAGAAAAATAATGGCGCTTCCATAAAAGAACTGATGGAAGAGTATCATCTTTCGTATGATACAATCAAAAAAATAATCTATAGATAGTGGTTATAAAGGCTGTTACCCAAAAGTAACAGCCTTTTGTATATCAAACTATTAAGTAAATCATGGTAGTATTGCAAGCAGTGAATTCAGTTATAATGTATTCATTATCATCCATTTTAAGGAGAGTGAATATGTTATCACTAATTTGGTTGACGTAAATGCGCGAATGGATATAAAATGATATGTAACTATTCAGAGCCACGCCAATTTACATTCTGTGAATGCTTGCATTCAAACAGAAGTGTAAATTAATATGGCGAAGTAACCACATGAGCAAAAGGAAAGCTGCGTAGCAGCGGTTTTGCGAATGGGGCTCTGAATAGACAATGATATACACAATAGGGAGGTGAAGGATATGGTGGCATTCTTACGATTAAGAAATATCTAAGTACATAGAACTGTGTTAAATAGTTTTATGTACAATAAAATACGAAAAACTATTTAATTAAGGAGATTATGTAATGATATTTCAGGATAATGTAATCAAAGAATATTTGAAAAATGTTTATTTTATTACCGGAACACCTTGTGGCGGAAAGACGACGATTTCACGGGAGTTAGCTAAGCGTCATGACTTATTGGTTTATGATATTGATGAGGAGTTTGCAAAACATCAGAAGATTTCAAATGCTGCTTTTCAACCGGCAATGAATCAAGTTTTTAAAGATGCTGACGAGTTTTTTGGTCGTACAGTAGAGGAATATAAAAAATGGCTGATTGATAACACAAGAGAACAATTAGATTTTGTATTGTTGGATTTGATTCGTCTTTCACAAAACCAAATTGTATTGTGTGACTGCCATTTGACGATGGAGGAGGCTGAGATAATCACAGAACCATCCCGAATTGCTTTTTTGATAAAAGAGCCTTCGAATATTATTGATGATTACTGCAACCGACCTGACCATCAAGGATTTCGGGACTTTATAAACAGCACATCTGATACTGAGAAAGCAAAGGAAATATGCAATGCAACCTTGAAAAGTCTCAACGAGAAACACTATAGTGCGATCAAAGATAGTGACTATTTTTGGGTGGAGAGAACCGAAAACAGTACAGTGGATGAGACTGTAAGAAAAGTAGAGCAACACTTTGGCTTTATGGGAATGGAATCGACCGATTGTATGTGAAAGAATTGAATTCGTAAAAGCATACAGCAATTTGAGCAGGCAGGTAAGCAAGCTTACGCCTGCTCATTTGCTGCATACGGCATCGCTTGCTGAGACGCGCAGATTTCTATACAAAAACTGAGAGGTGGACTTCAGAGTGAATAGATTGAGACCATATTCTTATATTATGAAATGAGGCGGACGTGGAATTGAAAGATAATGATTGATTTATTCCGGAATTTATACTATAATTATGGAGAACATAAGTTCGAAATATATAAACGGGGGTCTGTTATGGGAGATGTATACGAGTATTGTCCGGAATTTGAAAATGATAGATATCGATTAAGATTGATTTCGACAGAGGATGCTGCGGATTTATTAAAGGTTTATTCAGATGTGAATGCAGTACCATTCTTCAATAGTGATAATTGTGATGGAGATGATTTCTATTATAAAACGATTGAGAGGATGAAGCAGGCAGTTGACTTTTGGATTTTTTCATACAAGGAAAGATATTTTGTGAGATGGACTGTACTTGATAAGAAAACCAATGAAGCAGTCGGAACGATTGAATTATTCCATAGAGATGCTGATGAGTATTTTTATGAGTGTGGTTTGTTGCGTCTGGATTTGCGTAGTGATTATGAAAACGCAGCTCAAATTGCAGACATTATTTCGATTATTAAAGAAGCAACATATGATATGTTTTATTGCAGAATAATTGCTACCAAGGCAGTGCCGGAGGCATCAGAAAGATTAAAGGCATTGTATGACCTGGGTTTTGTTTCGTCTGATAAAATAGTTGTTGGAAAAGATGGAACTGAGTATGGCGATTATTATATTTTAGAAAGTAATTAACCTGAAAGAGATTAGCAGGGTATCTGTTCCCGGATTTTGAAATATAGTAATGAGGAGAAAATGTAAATATGAACAGAGAGATCATCGCTTTACCCAAAGATAATTGGAAGGGTGTACCGATTCCGCTTGTAACCCGTAGTGACAGTTATTATGATGTGGAAATAACTCCTATGGATAACGAAGGATGTACCATACATCTTGTACGAAAGACGGCGGAGAAGGAGATTATACACACCCCGGAGGAATATGATTTTCCGGATAGCCTGTATCAGGATCATTGGGAAAAAGCAGAGGCATATGGAATCGTTGGAGATAAAAGGGAACTGCTGGCATGTATAGAGGTATGCCCTGAGGAATGGTCAAACAGGCTTATGGTTACGGAACTCTGGGTAGATGACAGTCTTCAGAAACAGGGAATCGGAAAAAGGCTTATGGACAAGGCGAAGGAGATTGCGAAGCTTCAAAACAGACGGGCAATTATTCTGGAGACCCAGTCCTGCAATACGAACGCCATCGGATTTTATCTGCATCAGGGCTTTGAATTGATCGGGTTTGATAAATGCTGTTATACAAACAAAGATATTGAGAGAAGAGAGGTACGGATTAACCTGGGTTATTTTTTTGATATGAATGGGCGCTGGGAATAATATTAACGAATGGTTTTACAAAGAACAGTCATATATATGCAACGTGGGTTAGTGTATAATTTTAATTGGCAAAAATAAAGGGAAGAAGTAAAATACCTCTTC
>JBJENR010000092.1:0-3088 GCA_051880315.1 Acetatifactor sp. | reverse complement strand
GTAAGAGATAATACAGAGATAATAAGACAATTACTATTTTTTCAAAGAACAAAGAGATAATTACTTTGCATGAGATTTCTTGTCTCAAAAAGGAATTCTATTCAAGTATCTATTATCCCGGAAGCCATCAGCTTCCGGGATTTTTATCAAGTACCACGTCAGGTACATAAAACTCACTTTTTGTTTTTATTCTACTCGTAGGCTGACTGTCTACGGTATAATTTTCTGATTTATTGTATAGCCACGTATATTCGAATAGCCACCTACGGTTGGAAAACTGTTATTGCCAATCTAACCGTAAGTTTGAGTAGCTGCTTACGGTTGGAATTCCGCAATTGTCAAAAATAACCGTAAAAATGAGGGGCTATCTACGGTTGGAATTCCACTAATGTCAAAAATAACCGTAGATATGAGTAGCTACCTACGGTTGGAATTCCGCTAATGTCCAAAAGAACCGTAGATTTGAGTAGTCGCCTACGGTTGGAATCCCGTTAATGTCCAAAAGAACCGTAAGTTTGAGTAGCCACCTACGGTTGGTTTCCCGTTAATGCCCCAAAGTCCCGTAAAGTAGAGAATTTGTCTACGGGTATATTTCAAAATCGAGAAAGGAAAATTATATGTATGGATTAAAAGAAATGCTATTAGAGGAAAAGAACAGACTGCAAGAGATTGAGGAAAAGACAAGAAATCGATTAAAAGTCGTACCAAAAGGTTCCTTGAGAATATCAAAATCAAATAAACACATACAATATTATCATTGCACAGAGGAAAATCTCCATAAGAACGGAACATATTTGCATAAAACTGAGGATAAGCTTATTCGTCAGCTTGCTCAAAAAGCATATGATGAAAAATTATTGCGCCTTGTTGAGAAAAGACTGCGACAAATCCGGCGTATAGCAGAAGAGTATCAAGATGATGAAATTGAAAAAATATTTCTAAGGGAACATGAAGCACGCCGGAAATTAATTTGCCCGGCTGAACAGACATGGAATCAGCAACTGGAACAATGGTTGCAGGAAAAATACGAAGGGAAAGGCTTTAGTGACGGAACTCCCATAATTTATTCTGAAAAAGGGGAACGCATGCGTTCCAAATCAGAGAAAATTCTTGCTGACTATTTCTATCGGAAGGACATTCCTTATAAGTATGAAAGACCGCTTTACTTGAAGGGATATGGTATAGTGTATCCCGATTTTACTTTTCTTTCAAAGCGCACAAGAAAAGAAATCTATTGGGAGCACGAAGGACGTATGGATGATTCAGAATATGCGAAAAATGCGATAAAAAAGATAAAGACCTATGAGGATAACGGGATTTATTTTGGGGAGAGTCTTATATTAACCTTTGAAACTGAGACCACCATTTTAAACACAAAGGATATAGAGAAAAAGGTGACAAGGTACTTGATATAGATAACCCTGACGCATTCTATTCTTTATAAAGGTGTACATGAATGGTAGAATATACCCTAATAGCATCAAACGATGTATTTTAGCTGCAAAAGGAATCCTACCGCTAAAATAGGTAAGATGGGGAAGGTCTTGTTTATTGAGGATGAATAGCACTCCAAATGATACAAAAGGCACTCCAAAGTGCATTGACTGACAAGATGATACGCAGTAATCTATTCTTAACGAGGTGGCAGGGATGAAAACAGGTGAGAAGATAACGCTCCTTAGAAAGAGAAAAGAACTTACGCAGGAACAGATGGCTGAGATTTTGGGCGTTTCCAGACAGTCAGTATCACGGTGGGAAATGAACATGGCATTTCCTGAAATAGAAAAATTAATTAGGTTAAGCCGGCTTTTGGAATGCAGCATTGATTTCCTTTTGAATGAGAATGATGAGGAAGAAGTATGTGTGAAGACAATCCCTACAGTTAGTGAAGTGTATCGTTTTTTAAGAGAGTGTGGCTATTTTTTCCTTGCAACAGATGTTGAAGGAAAACCTTCGCAACGCCCCATGGGGATGATATATTGCGATGGAAAAACACTGTATATCGGTACTGATCGACGAAAGAATCTTTATTCAGAGGTGATGGCGAATCCTTATGTCAGCATTGCAAGCTATAACCTACATACCAGGAGATGGATTCGCATAACCGGAGAGGCTTATGAAGAGACTTCCATAGATGTCTATCATGCCATGCAGGATTCTTTCCCTATGCTTAAGCAAAAGTATAGTTCGGAGGATGACATTTATTTTGCTACCTTAAGAGTAAACATTTCATCAATCGAGATTGAATAACGGAGGAAGTGAAAATGAATCAAGAAGGATTAAAGGTAATGCAGGAACGTTTTGGCAGGGACACAGTTATTGTCCTTGGAACAACAAACGGAGATTATCCGGCGGTGAGACATGTGAATGCATATTATGAGGATGGAGCTTTTTATGTCATCACATATGCTTTGTCGAACAAGATGAAACAGATAGGAAAGAACCCCAATGTATCAGTATGTGCGGAATGGTTTTCAGCCAGAGGAAAGGCTGTAAACCTCGGATATTTTGGTAAAGAGGAAAACAAAGAAATGGCAGGGAAGCTTCGCAAGGAGTTTGCGTCATGGATTGATAACGGGCATAACAATTTTGAAGACACAAATACGATTATCCTAAAAATTGACCTTGTTGATTGTGTCATATTTTCCTACGGAACGAGGTATGATATCAATTTTGAAGAGTAAATTGGTAGCTGCCCTTAATCCCTAAGAACGAGGGGGATTGGAAAAAGAAGATTTGAAAGTATTATTTCTATTCTAGCATGTTTGACCCCGGGAGCCCTTGGCTGTCGGGGTTATTGCCAAGTCCCATTTCGGATACAGGAACCTCCCTTCTTTACAATTATTTAGCTTGTATTCTGCTATTTTCAAAAGGAACCGTAAATTGGAGGAGTTACCTACGGGTATATTTTATTTCAAAATTGAGAATTGTAATTGACATTGACGTTGCGTCAACTGATATAATAATGAAGAGGTGAAAAGGAATGCAGGGAGAGGAACTTCTCGATATAGCTGAAGTATGTGAGTTGTTAGATATTACCTCCAGAACCTTACGTTTTTATGAGGAAAAAGGACTCATACATAGTACC
>JBJENR010000091.1:0-12142 GCA_051880315.1 Acetatifactor sp. | reverse complement strand
AGAGGTATTTTACTTCTTCCCTTTATTTTTGCCAATTAAAATTATACACTAACACAGGCAATTTCGCCTAATTTTTGCTTTCCTGCATCCGGTCCTTGTAAATCAACGGGCATGTTGCTATAATCATAGAAGCAAAATTATAAAAATACAAGCTGAAATCAAAGGACCGAGGAACATTATGACAGAGAAATTTACAAAGAAAATGCTGAAAGCGGGGCTGATTATCGCAACCCTGTTACTGTATCCGGGAGCAGGGCCGGCGGAAAAAGGAGCTGTCGTCTGTGCCGCCGAACTGACCGACACTGCAACCAACGGGAACGACTCCGACAGCTCAGAGATTACCTTTCTGTACACTGCAGAAGACCTTTTAACCATCGCTGACAATCCTTCCGGGAACTATGTATTGATGAAGGATATCGACATGAACGGTGTAAACTGGGTTCCCCTTCCCTTCAGCGGTGTACTGGACGGAAACGGGCATTCCCTACTGAACCTTAAGATTACCACAACCGGCGATACTACCGCAGACACCTATGATGGCAATATGAAAGTTTACGACACTTCCTTTGCCGGATTGTTCTGCACCATGAAGAATGCCGCCGTCTCCGACCTGACACTGCTGGGACTGGACATTTCCGTGGACACGCCGAATCCCTGTTTTATCGGCAGTATTTCAGGTTATGCAGAAAACAGCAGCATCACCGGCTGTACCATAAACGGTACTCTTGAACTGAGGGCTTACGACAGGATGTTCGGTGTGGGAGGTATCATCGGATATGGTTGCGGCCTGATTGAAAATACTTCGGCAGACGTGACATTAATCTGTGTAGATACCGACGCAGCCAACCGTGACGAGCAATTCATGGGCGGTGTATGCGCTGCCGGCTACCCCGATATCAACAGCTGTACCATTCAGATTGCCGGTTATGACTCCGACCATGGCTATGTCCATAACGGAGGACTGGTTGGTATGTACATGTTTTACCCCCGCGGAACAACCTATTACGGCAGCATGACCAACAACAGGGTAACCGGCAAAATCACCTTTTTCGAGGACAACACCAACCGACGTGCCTACTGTAAGGATTTTGTGGGCGAAATCGTGAACTGGGATTTTCTCAACAGTGGGAACTCCTCTGATTTTGTCCGGGATGAACGTTTTGAATACAACGTTGATTTGATGCCTCACACCTGCCAGACTCCTGTCTTCACGGACACTGTGACAGCCCCCGGCTGCGATACCTTCGGCTACACTCTCCATTCCTGCGACCTATGTGGTTACACCTTCTATGACAGCTACACTCTCAAACAGCATAACATCTCGACCTGGCAGGTCGTAAAGGAAGCCACCACGGAGGAACCCGGTCTGGAAAGAGGAAACTGTAATCTCTGTGAATATACGGAGGAGCGCGAAATACCCAGGCTTACTCCTCCCCCGGAAACCCTGCAGCCTTCAGAGTCTGATACTTCCGACACTGCCGCATTATCCGAAGATATTCAGCCCAAAAACGGCAGCTGGCTTCAGCCGCTGCCGATTCTGTGTGTACTGATTTTTCTGATTCTTTTCATTGGCGCCGTTATTGCTCTTCGCAGGAGAAGATAGCATAATCCTTGCCGTCTCTGATCATTACGGGAATGATATCAAGGGGTGCCGGTACGGTCACTGTCCGGCCGCCCTTGTGCACTTCCTTTGTATAAGCATCCGTCCAGTCCGCGCCCTCAGGCAGATAGATTGTTCTCTCTCTGGCACCGGCCTCCATCACAGGGGATACCAGAAGATCCGGGCCGAACATATAGGAATCCTCCACCTCCCAGCTTTTCTTATCCGCCGGAAAATCATAGAACAGGGGACGCATAACCGGTGCACCTGTATCAGCCGCCGCCCTCATACATTCTCTGATATAGGGTCTCAATCTTTCTCTGATAAACAGATATTTCTTCAGAATCTCATAATTCTCCTCGCCAAAGCTCCATACTTCATTGTCCTGACCGCTGGTCAGCTGTCTCACACCATTTCTGAATTCCTGCTCTCTCTCATGCCAGGGCGAACGCTCCCCATGCATACGGAACACAGGGCAAAAGGCTCCCCATGCAAACCAGCGCACCAACAGCTCCTGAAACTGGGGATCCTTGATATTTCCACCGAGGAAGCCGCCGATATCCGAGGTCCACCATGGAATCCCCGCCATTCCCATGCTTAAGCCGGCCTGGAGCTGCTCTCTCATGGCGCGGAAAGAAGAACAGATATCACCTGACCAGGTCAGGACGCCATATTTCTGGCTTCCTGCCCAGGCACAGCGCACAAGACTCAAAACTTCCGTCTCCCCGGCTTCCTTCAGCCCGTCGTAAAAGCCTTTTGCATACCCCACCGGATAAATATTGCTACACTGCAGTGCAGGTCCCGCGTAATAGCGATAATTGTCAAAATCATAGGGACCGTATTCCGGCTCCGCCTCGTCCAGCCAGAAACAGCGAATTCCCAGTTTATAATAGTTTTCCTTGCAGCGCTCCCAGACAAATTTCTGTGCCCCGGGATGGGTGGCATCGTAAAAGACTGTATTTCCCATCCAGGTCATATGGTTCTGGTTGCCCCGGTCTGCATTGACCAGATAGCCCTCCTCTGCCATCCTGCCAAAATTCTCACTGCGCTCGTCAATGGTAGGCCATACCGAAACCACTGTCTCAATGCCAAGCTCCTTCAGTTCCTTCACCATAGCCTCCGGGTCCGGCCAGTCCAAGGGTTCAAATTTGAAATCACCCTGCATAGTCCAGTGGAAAAAGTCGATGACAATGGCATCCATGGGAAGTCCTCTGCGCTTGTGCTCCCTTGCTACCGCCAGCAGCTCCTCCTGATTGCGGTAACGAAGCTTGCACTGCCAGTAGCCAAGGCCATATTCCGGCATCATGGGAGTGCGTCCCGTAGCCAGGGAATACTGCTCCTCAATCTCTGCCGGCGTATCTCCTGCCGTGATAAAGTAATCCAGCTTCCGGGTACTCTTCGCATACCATTCCGTCTTGTTGGTACCGAAGGCAGCAGTGCCGATGGCAGGATTGTTCCAGAAGAAACCATAGCCCCTGCTGGACACAAAGAAAGGCACACTGGCCTGACTGTTGCGATGAGCAAGCTCCAGGACTGCTCCCTTCTTATTCATGTGCTTTTCCTGATACTGCCCCATCCCAAAAATCTTCTCGTCATCGTAGGCCTCGAACCGGGCGGTCAGTTCATAATCCCTGGTTCCCTGTATGGGCTTCAGTTCTCTTGCATCCACACGCAGGGGTACGCAATACCGATTGATACGATTGCGGTTGCGCCAATATTCTTCTGTCAGCCGCTCTCCCTTCTGATTATAGAAGGACAGCCAGCCCTCATATGAAACCTTCACGGTAATCTTACCGTTCTTCAGTGTGGCCTGTGTCCCCTTCTGGTGATACTTTGCCCACTCTTCTCCCCGATACCAAGGGTCTGTCACGTCAATCTCTTCAAAACTGATTTCAGGTGTGATGTCTTCCGGTCGCTCCGTCAGCGCCCAATCATTTTGATCCATCACAGGCTCTGCCGTCATCCTGACACGGACAGAATTCTTTCCCCAAGGCTCCACCCACACGGAACTCTTTCCCTGGGCAATGACTAATCTGTTATTCTCCTGAAAAATATGCATCTTACATCTCCTTTTCCCACTCCGCTGATGCTGTTCCCTTTTGTACATTCGGCTGTATCTTTCCGGTTTTCTCTGTCCGGTTATGCCATCTCTCCATACTTGATTCCGTTGGAACCGGTAGCAAGGAAGAATCTTCCATATTTTCTGCAGTCCCCGTCGATGCTGTTAATCTCCCCAAACATCTGTCTGTCCGTGTTCAGGCGTTCAAAGGTCTTACCCTCATCTCCGGTGCGGTAAAAACCATAATTACCATCCACAACTCCATTGAAGTAAACCATTTTGGAATCTCGGAAGTAATCTCCTCCGGGAGTCCCCAGTCCAAGGCCCATGCGGTACACGGAAATTCCGGGTGCCGTAAGACGCTGAAGCTGAACCCTGTCCTCTGCCTTGTGATATGTCAGTTTCCACAGGCCTTCCGCACCGATACAAAGGTAAAATACTCCTGTTTTTCCGGCCTCTCCACGCACTTCCGTCTTGTTCGCACAGTCAATCAGTCCGAATTCTGTCTTCGGAAACTCCGCAGGCAACAGATATTCTCTGTAGGTTCTGCCCCCGTCCTTACTGATGTAAAAATCCGATGCCTGACCAAAGCCATAAAACAGCTCACTGTCTAATCTATCCGAAAAAACCTTCATCCTTCCATCGGTCTTTTTATTCCCGTTTCTGTCAAAAATCTCACAGCAGGCAAAGATTTTGCCCCCATCCCTGCTGGAAACCACTCTTCTGACGGGAAGCTGAATCCCATCCGCCACAGACCAGACGATATTCTGTCCGTCCGGCGACATGGCAACCCACCCGGAATTCACATTGGGTGTCTCTATCTGATGCAATGCCTGATCCAAATCCTCGGTCAGTCCGAAGGGCATGGGCAGACGTTCAAAGGTCCTGCCCTGATCCTTTGACAGAATCAGGCCGCCCTTGGTCTTTCCCGTCCAGTTTCCTCTGGGCGTCACCACCAGCCACTCCGGATGTTCATCGGAGAAATCCGCGTTGATGCAGGTAATATATCTGTTTCCCCGGGCATCCGCAAAGGAATTGCTACAGGGCTTATCCAGCTGTGTAAAGGCAAATCCTCCCAGATCCCCTAGGATGTCTATCACCTGCACTTCGCCCCCGGGCATGCTGTACACATTCAGATGTACCGTCTCCTCAATTCCGTCGCACCAGTCGGTGAATTCGCACACCTCCGCTTTCAGATTCCTTGTCCGGAACACACCGGTACCGGAATTGAACCACGCCTCATTGTCGTCGAAGGGATTGATTTTGATATCGCTGAGCCAGTGAATCAGAGAATGACCTCCGTTGCATTCCGGCCGCATATAGGGCGCACGGAACGTCATTTTCCCCTCCGCAAGGTCGTAAAGCACCTGTTTCCAGCTCTGTCCGTAATCCATAGATAAAAATATACTGTCTCCGTCATATTTCACAACAGTGGTAGCGACCAGCATTCCCGAAGTCTGTTCCGATACACTGATGCCGGAAAAGCCGTATTTCAGAATATCTCCCCGGGAAATCCTCTCCTGACCGATTCCCTTCACATCGGACGCACTGCCGGGCGTAATCTCTTCCATCTCCCCCAGACCGCATACAACACCTTCGCGGTATTTCAACTCATACCGCACGATATGCCCGTCAATACAGTCACCGGAATCACAGCTGTAACCGTTTTCCAGTACATAGGAATTTCTGCCTGTGGAGGCAAAGGTCACATAAAGGTATTTGTCATCAGCACACCACCTCTGTGCCACTTGTCCGTGATATCTGCAACCCTCAATAGCATTACTTACAGGCTCCTCCAGCATCTCAAAGGTATTTCCCTCGTCATAGGATATGTATAAACTGTGACCGCGCATCGGTGTCATATCTGCCCCCGACGCCTCTGCCGAAGGACGAGTACCCGTTGTGACACCTGCAGTTCCCACCAGAAGGAGTTCACCCAGTTTTGTCACAAAAGTGAGATACTCCTCCGTCATTGCCGTTTTCTTTTCCCATGTTTTCCCCAGGTCCATACTATACCACAGACCTTCCTGCTGTGAGCCAAACCAAATGCAGTTGCCCTCCAGATACAGTCTCTCCCCTGTTCCTCTGCCGTTGAGATTCCCATGGACTCTCACAGGAATTCTCTCATAGGAAAAGCACTCACCGTAATCCTCGGAAATTGCAAGCACTCCTGATTTTTCTGCATTGACACCACAGGCAATGCACAGTCTGCCCGGTTTCTCCTCATCCAGTGCAAAGGAGATAGGAAAGGTTTCACTCAGGTCCTCCATCGTCACATGAGGAATCAGACTAATCCATGTCTGTGTCTTCACGTCAAAGCGGTAGGTGCCGCCAATATCTGTCCTGGCGTAAAGTACATCCTTCTCCTTCTTGGAGTATAAAAATCCCGTCACATATCCGCCACCGGGAATAGGCAGATTCTTATAGACATAAGGTACACAGTTCATTCGCTCGTTTCTCCTTCCGTAATCTGTCCGTTTCAAATTACTGTTCTTTCAACTCTGACTCAGTCTCAGCTCCCGCTTTGACCGTTTTCTTCTTTACCCGTCTTTATCTTTTTAATCCATTTGCCGCTTCTCAGCCTGCAGACACACCACACGGCTTTTGCAATCTGGTCGAATTTCAACCCTATGTAGATCCAAAACGGTGAAAGCTGAAACACAAATCCTGCCACAATTCCCAAGGGAATAGACAAAACCCACAGGAAAATATTGTCTGCCAGCATCAGCATTTTGGTGTCACCGCCCCCTCGAAGGACTCCCTTGGTCATAATACTATTGGTTGCCTGGAACACGATAATCAGGCTGATTGCATTCATTAACTGCTGTGCCATATGGGCTGTTTCCGAGGAAACCTTGTAGGAACGGATGATAAACCCGCTGACTGACATGATAAAGCCTGCCGAAATCAAGCCAAGCAACAGACCGAATCCCAGGAATCCATAAGCCTGTGTCTGGGCCTTTTCCTTGTCTCCCTCTCCCAAGGTCTGACCCGTGACGATGGCTCCGGCCTGACAGACACCCTGAATCATAACCGAACTCATCTGCTGAGTCACCGCCGTGATGGCATTCGCCGCTACAAATCGCTCTCCAAGTCGACCGATAACCATTGCAACTGTATTATTTCCGATGGCCAGAATGCCGTCACTGATTAGCACAGGTACACTGATACGAATGTATTCTCCCAGTAAGTCCCTGGTCTTCATGGTCAGATTTTTCAAACGGAACCCAATTTTTTTATCAAAGAATAACAGGTAACTGCAAATGACAGAGGCCTCAAAGACTCTGGCAATCAACGTTGCCAGTGCCGCACCTGCTATGCCCATTTTAGGCATACCGAATTTACCGAAGATTAGTGTATAGTTGGCTCCCAGATTCACAAAAAAGGCACCGATAGACACATAGAGCGGTATTTTAACCTGCCCCACACTGCGCAGAACAATGGTACAGACCAGAGACAATCCCAGAAAGAAATAGGTAATCACTGAATATCTGAAATACACAGCTCCTCCGGCGATGATGCCGGACATGTCCTTAGACGAATCTACGTACATCTGCATAATCCGCTCGGGAATCAAAAACGTGACAATGGCAAAGAGTGCAGCTAAGCTGACTGTGATTCTAAGCATGATACAAATGGTCTTCCGCAGGGCTTCCATGGCCTTTTCCGGCTCTTTCTCACGCATTCCCCAATATCGGGACACCAGCACCGATGCCCCCATTCCCAGACCCATGCAGAAAATATGATAAATACTGATAAACTGATTTGCCAGGGAGGTGGAGGACAGCTCCGCCTCTCCAATCCTACCTACCATGATGGTATCCAGCATATTGACGCCGATGGTTATCAGGCTTTGCATCGCAATGGGTAACGCAAGCAAAAATACCTGCTTATAAAACTTCTTATCCTTAACAATCAGGTTGTGCAATTTACTCTGTCTCCAAACTATATTCATATACCAATCAGTATTAAATACAGTATACAGGGGGCGGAAAATTATGTCAATCGAAAAGGGGGAATACTCCGTCTCACAGATAATCCCTAAGCTCCCTGGTCAAGGTCTCCTCCGCATCGGCAACCTCCCGCGTCAGCTTTTTGATTTTCTCCTCGGCTGCAGGGTATTGATTCAGATATCTGTAGAGACTCTTCACCCCCATGTTGCAACCGTCAGTAATCAGATCAGCCACTGTGCTGTCAGGTCCGTCCTCGTCCAGCTTCATATTCGCCTTCATTTTGGACATTACCTTCGCCATCATAGCCGGCTCTTTCCCGGAATCGTGATACTCATTCAGATATTCATGTGTTATATTTCCAAGTCTGGTGTGCGTCGCTTTACTCTTTTGCAAAAGTGTTCGTAAGTCCTCACTCTGCACATATTTCATCATATCGTCCAGAGAGGAGACTCCCATTTTAATTCCCGCATTACACTCCCTGAGAAGCTTAATTGAATCATCCTGCATAAAACAACTCCTTAAATAGCATTTTTTTCACCCCTTAGCATTCCCCCCGGCGATGATACTTATTCCTATTTACATCGTTTCCGGTATATCTTCCGGTATATAAAGTAAAAATGTTTCGTATAATAACGATAAGTCATTGCATTTGTATTGACTTAGCATTATTAATTTGCTAATCTATATATCAGCGAATGTAGGAGGGGGTAATTGCAACCCGAAAAGATTGTAGGAGGTGACATTTATGTCAAGTACAATTCAAGTCAGAGTAGAAGATGATTTAAAGGTTAAATCAGATGAATTATTCAAAGATTTAGGAACAGATACCACAACGGCAATCCGTATGTTTTTAACACAAGCATTAGCAGTAAATGGTTTTCCGTTTGAGATTAAGAGAGCAAATGTCAATCCATATGAAGCATTATCTGAGGTTGAAATACTAGAAAAGTTAGAAAAATCTCGTGAAAGTACTGCAAGAGGAATGTACCGTGAGGCCACAGAAGCTTCACGTGATATGAGGGGCAAGTATGGATTATAAGATTGTAGTGACAAAAGATGCTGAAGAGGATTTGGATAAATTTGTAAAATACCTTATTTTTGAAAAAGCAAATACGCAAGCAGCTCAATACGTCTTGGATGATTACGATGCAACAATCGAATGTCTAAAGCATGTAGCAGGAAGTCTGAAGTTGTGCGATAACCCAAAGCTTCGCAAGTTTGAATACCGACGTATCAATTTCTTAAATCACAGGTACTTTATGATGTATCGTATTGTAGACAATAAAGTATTTATAGATAACATTTTTCATGAGTTACAGGATTACGAAAATAAGATGTATTAGTCAAATTATTGTGAAGGTTCGCTTTCCCTATAAGGGGAAAAATAAAGATATATCATTGACAGAAAGGTGCCATCAACAGATGAAAAAAATATTGACCGGATTTGCTCTTTTATTATTGTTGACTCTTACGCCTGCTATCACTTCCAGGGCAGAGGAGCTCATCCCCACCACCTCGAAAGAGGGTAAAACAATTACTGTAGAAGCAACGGACGGCAGTAAGATCGGTGCTGTTTATATCAAGTGGGACGCCCCGGTTGCCCCCTACGAGATAGAAACGGAAACCGGCACCATAAGCTGCGGCCAAAACGGTTTCCTTCACGAATTCATTCCCTTGGAACAGAAGAGTGCCTCGCTTACCATCCTCCTTCCCGAACAGCCTATGGGAATCTATGAAATCCGTATTTTCGAGGATACCAATGTACCCGATGATGTCCAGATCTGGCAGCCTCCCTGTGAGAGAGCCGACATCATGATGATTTCCGCCCATTCCGACGATGAGATATTGTTCATGGGCGGCATCATACCCGCTTATGCCGCAGAGTACGGTGCCAGTGTACAGGTAGTCTATATGACTGAGTTCTGGAGCACTGCTCCGGTTCGTGAACACGAGAAGCTGGACGGTCTCTGGACCGACGGGCTCCGGAACTACCCGGTCTGCCTCAATCTCGTTGATAAATATGCCTCCAATCTGGAAGAAGCCAAAAAAATATATGACCTGGACTCAGCCACCGAAGCCCTGACGGACATGATTCGCCGCTTTCAGCCTCAGGTTGTGGTAACTCATGATTTCAACGGAGAATATGGTCACGGTTTTCATATGTTTACCGCAACCGCCACTGCTGCCGCCCTAGACGCCGCAGCAGACGATACCGTCAGAACCGACACCGAAATCTATCAAACCAAAGGCGTCTGGAATGTGCCCAAGGCATATTTTCATCTTTATCCGGAAAACAGCATTCATATGAACCTGCGGATTCCCCTGGAGTCCATGGGCGGCAAAACCGCTCTGGAAGTAGCCAAAGAAGCTTATTTAAAGCATGTTTCCCAGCAGTGGTGCTGGTTCTATGTAGATGACACCTACGAGTACAGCTGCGCGGATTTCGGTCTCTACCGCACCAGTGTAGGCTATGATAACATCGACAGCATGCTGGACAACATCGTCATCTATTCGGAACAGGAACGGCTGGAGCAGGAGCGCCTGGAACAGGAGAGACTGGAACAGGAAAGACTGGAACAGGAGCGCCTGGAACAGGAACGGCTGAAACGGGAAAGACTGGAGCAGGAGCGCCTGGCAGCAGAAAAACAACAGGAGGAACAGCTTGCCCTTGAGACCGCAGCCCGCAAGAGAAATACCCTCCTCCTGATTATCTTGATCGTGATTGCAGTGATAGCTGTTATTATAATTGTGCCGACAGTTCGACGCAGACAAAACTCTAAGAAAAGGCACGGCCGGCGATAATTTTACCGGACAATTGTTTAAAAGGAATAAAAATAATATTTGCCGCAATTGCCAAAATCCACCATTTTATGGATGTCACCCGCGGTAAAACAATGATCAGTGCAACGGCTGCCACCCAGAACAACAGCTGTAGCAGCCCCGGCAGCATGTCCAGCATGATCATTCGCTTGTCCTCCTCCGGCATGAGATGAGGTGCAGTCTCCACGAATTCCGCTGCACCCTTCGGTCCCGGCGCTTCCCTGAAATCCCTGCTGCATTCCGCAGCCTTTTCTCCATAACTCTTCAGATTCAAAATCGTGCTGAATGCTTCCCTGATGGCTTCCACACTGTCTCCCTTCAGAGACACACCTGCGCCCATTTCCAACACCCTTTTTTCTACTGCCCTCTGTTCATTGGTCTGAGGGAACAGCACCATAGGCGTAGCCATATAAAGGCTCTCACTGACACTGTTCATCCCGCAGTGGGTCAGAAATACATTGGCTCTGGAAAGAATCTCCAGCTGATTCACATAAGGATACACCCTGACGTTTTCAGGAAGCTCTCCCAGCTTGGCAATATCCATTGTTTTTCCACAGGATATGATAATGTCCACATTTTCTCCTGAAAGTGCCTCGATACAATTTTTATAGAGGTCCGGTCTGTCATTGATGACTGTTCCCATGGCAATATACACCAACGGTCTCTCATGCTCCTTTTGAGGCTGATAATCACTGGCCAGAGAAGGTCCGACAAAGGCATAATGCTTCGAAAAGGTCTCTGCACAGGGCTGATACTTTTTGCTGGCATAGACTATGGTGTCCGTATAATTGTCGTTCTGCACCAGAGGCATGATACTCTTCTCGTGATAGCCGTATTTCTCCAATGCCTTCAGTTCTGCATTGACACGCTTCATGCCCTTCATAAGATCCATGATTTCCGCCGCACTGTTTTTCATATAGCCGGAGGAATACTTGTTAAAGGCAAAGGTGGTAGTAGATACCACCATGGGAATCTTATACTTCCTGGCAGTCAGCTTTCCCCAGAAGCACACGGAATCGGTCACAATCACATCGGGTTTAAACTCCGCTACCTGTTTTCCAAGGAATTCGTCCATCCTGGCTGTAATCCGAAGAGTCACCACGGTCATCTCCGTAGTAGAGACCTTCTTCAAACCGTCCTCTTCCTCCTTCGTCAGCTCCGGCATAAAAGAATCGCAGGGAATAAACTCTGCTCCGGTCTTCTCTATCTTCTCTCTGAACTCTTCAAAGGAAAAATATCTTACTATATTCCCCCTCTTTACCAGCTCTGTTACCACGGGTAGCGTAGGATTGTGATGTCCATGCGCAGGAATGCAAAAATACATAATATTTTTCATGCTTCACCTCCGAAAATCGTGGCTGTCAATTCATCAAAGGCTGACTTTTGCGGAATTGCAAGCCCTTTCTCTTTGTCGCCGAGAAGTAAAAGCGTATCTCCCGGACTGATTCCAAAAACTTCCCTGGCCTGTTTCGGAATGACAAACTGTCCCTTTTCCCCCACCGTAACCGTCCACGCATATTTTCCGTCCTGACCCTGTTTCATTGCTTTCTCCTTTGCCCAAAAGTATGATTTGTTATACTAATCATACTTTTTATGTTGTGGTCTGTCAAGGAAATTCTACTACATCACTCAGAAATCTACAGTAACCATATAAAGTTAGTGTATAATTTTAATTGGCAAAAATAAAGGGAAGAAGTAAAATACCTCTTC
>JBJENR010000090.1:0-12198 GCA_051880315.1 Acetatifactor sp. | reverse complement strand
CTAACTGAAACAAGGAGGATTTCATCAATGAAACAAAAGGAGAGAAGCACTATGAGCTGGCTTGCAGAATTCGCAGGTGAGAAAAAGAGCCTGTATCTCGCAAGCGTGATATTTCCCCTCATCGGTGTTGCCTGCAGTATTGTACCATATGTCCTTATGGGGGATATGGTTGCATAGTTGGTTGGAGGGAACCGTGAACGGAAGTTTTTTTAATAGACGGCATCATTATGACGGTATTTTGGGTAGGCAGGGTTTTCTTTCATGGAATATCTCAGTGCGGAATGCGGATAGGATTCTGGTACTGGATCATGGAAAGATTGTGCAGCAGGGCAAGCATGAAGAATTGATAGAATAGGAAGGGATTTATAAGCGATTTGTGGCGTCAAGAGGACTGGCAGCAAGTTGGAAATTATAAAAACAATATTGAAATTAAAAACCTCTGGTGTATAATGATAATTAATAGAAAACGATGTAGAAAGTTTTTGTTATTTGTTTTATAATTCATTCGAGAATGTATTTTGATTTATACAATCAATGCAGATAATAACATGCACAGGAGGTATTATTATGAGGAGCATAACTACATTTGATTTGCAGTATGCACACAGGTTTTATGGGTTTCAGGGGGAAGCGCAGTATTTGCACGGACATACCGGTGTCCTTACAATTGAAGTGGAAGACACGGTAAACAATGGCGTGAATATGGTTTATCCCTGCAATGAAATTCAGAAAGTCGCATGGGATGTTTTGAAGAATTTTGATCACGCTCTTATTTTAAGAGAAGATGATCCGTTGCTTCCGGCCATACTCGATGTATATGAGAAACAGGGGATTAAGAACGGTCACCCGCAGAATAAAATGAAAGGTGAAGCCTTTAAAACTGAATTGGCTACGGCATATCCGGACAGCAGACTGGTAGTGACGAAAGAAACCATGACTGTGGAAGGTATGATTAAGATTGTACATGAACTTTTAAAGGATAAGCTGAATATTGCGAAGATTACATTTACCAGCGGTGTTAATGCTGCATCTGAGGAATATACGCCTACATCCGAAATAGATCGATGCCCATTATGTGGTGTAGCATTGGATGAAAATGGTGTGTGTCCAAAGTGTGGATACAAAAAATAATCAGAAATGGTAGTGGTAGAGGATGAAAAGTCGTATTTAGGCGACTTTTCATCCTCTTTGCGCATATTATTTCCATGGACCGTTGTGATAGAATCCAATGGACAGTACTGCTGCAACACACCATCCGACTGGCCATGAACCCCAAATTCCGGTTGCACCCAGTAGTGTTTTAGATCAGTAGAAAGCAAGCAAAACACGCAGAATCAAATCTGTAAAAGTGGCTATCATAAATTTTGTGATCATACCGATACCTCTTAAGATACCCTCAGCCACTAATTTTGCAGAAACCACAAAGTAAAAAGGGGACAGGATTTTCAGATAGAGGATGCCTGTATGCATGGCAAGTGCAGTTGGATTGTCCATAAAGAGTTTCAATACGATGTTTCCACCAAAGAAATAAAGGAGAAACAAAGGAAGTCTCAGCATCCATACTAATTTGACGCCAACACCAAAGCCCTGTTTAACTCGATCAAGCTTTCCGGCACCAAGATTCTATGCCGTATTGTTGGAAATTCCGTTCCCAAGTGTTGTAAAGGAATTGATTACAAGATTATTCAGTTTTATTGCAGCGGAATATTCGGCCATGACAGGTGCTCCGAATCCGTTAATATTACTCTGGATAATGATGTTACCTATGGAAATAAAGCTTTGCTGCAAAGTACTTGGAATGGCAATCATTACAATCTGTTTAGAAAACTGTATATCAAATAGAGGAGCTTTTTCTTTTTCCTCAACTTTGGCAAGCCTCTTGAATACTACAATCATTGCCAGAATGCAGCTGATTCCCTGACAGAGAAATGTTGCCGACTGCCGCTAATGCATTTTCCCCCACAAACTTGCCGGCGACTAAGTTGTCTGCTACATTATAGAGCTGCTGGAAAATAATACTTCCAAACAAAGGCATACAAAATCTCCACAGTACGGTTTGTAGTTTGCCCACGGTCAGATCTTTATTCATTCCCAGGCGCCTCCTTTTCTTTTAAACAGTCGATAATTAGATTGACACATCCGTCTATGCCGAAACGGCTGCTGAATAGCATTATGTCGTAGCTTTCCAGTTGTCTACAATCTCTCGTCCACCGCTGGATTTTCTGAAAAAGGGAAACAGGGAGAGTCTGGTTATCCTCAACATGGCACCAGACATCCCTGCCAGAAATATTTGTCTTCTGAAACGGAGAGGTATTTCGTTAAGTATTGCAGTTTCTGAATTAGAGCACCGGATAAAGGAAAAGAAGAAAGAGGAATAGCAGATATTCGGATAATCATTAGAAATCAGGTGAAAATATGACGCTTCAACAATTAAAATATGTGATAACAGTGGCAGAAACAGGAACCATTACAGAAGCCGCAAACCAATTATTTATCTCTCAGCCAAGTCTGACCAATGCTATTCATGAATTAGAAAAAGAGATGAATATAGTTATTTTTAACAGAACCAATAAAGGAATCAGCCTTTCCAAAGAAGGGGAAGGCTTTTTGGGATATGCCAGACAGGTATTGGAACAGGCGGCAATTCTGGAAGATAAATATAAAGGAAATGGTGGTGGAAAGAAACAGTTTTGTGTATCCACACAGCATTATTCTTTTGCGGTGAATGCCTTTGTGGATTTGATTAAGGAGTACGGACAGGAGGAATATGATTTCAGTCTTCGGGAAACGCAGACCTATGAAATTATAGAGGATGTGGCAAGGCTGAGAAGTGAAATCGGGATTCTGTTTCTAAATGATTTTAACCAGACGGTTATTAATAAGATATTGAAATCATATGATTTGGAATTTCATTTGTTGTTTATTGCCAAACCTCATGTTTTTATCAGCAGAAGTCATCCGCTTGCATCTAATAAGGTAATTACAAATGAGGACTTGGAAGCTTATCCGTATCTTTCCTTTGAGCAGGGCGAACATAATTCGTTCTATTTTTCGGAGGAGATATTTTCCGAATCCGAGAGAAAGAAAAATATCCGTGTAAGGGATAGGGCAACCTTGTTTAATCTTTTGATTGGATTAAACGGATATACTGTGTGCAGCGGTGTGATTGATAAGAAGCTGAATGGAAGTGAAATTATTGCAGTTCCTTTAGCTGATGAAAGTGACATGCGAATCGGGTATATCACCCACAGAAAAGGAGTTATCAGCAGATTGGGTAATTCCTATTTGGAGGCACTGATGAAATACACAACAGGGGGACAGAATTTATGAAATGGATGATAGCGTCTGATATTCACGGATCAGAATACTATTGTAATGAATTACTGGAAGCATATCAGAAGGAGAAAGCAGATCGGTTATTACTGCTTGGAGATATTTTATACCATGGTCCGAGAAATGACCTGCCAAGAGAGTATCATCCAAAAAAAGTGATTGAACAGTTAAATGCATACAAACAGGATATTATTTGTGTGAGAGGAAACTGTGATACGGAAGTGGATCAGATGGTGCTGGAATTTCCTATCATGGCAGATTACTGTGTGATAGCGGATGGAGAAAGACTGATTTATGCAACCCATGGACACCGTTTCCATGAGAAGAATCTGCCACCGCTTCATAAGGGGGATATCTTGCTTTGTGGTCATACCCATGTGCCGAAATGTACAGAGTATCCGGATTATATTTATATGAATCCCGGTTCTGTATCCATTCCAAAAGAAGAAAGCTGGCATGGATACATGATATATGAAAACGGCAGATTCGTATGGAAGGATTTACAGGGAAAAGAGAAAATGCGATTTCCAAAAAGAACATTAGAGCCAAGAGGAAGGTATAATGAATGTGGTAAGGACGGAAAGGATATATACGGGATAGAGGCAAAGGCAAGAAAACATATGCGAACAATAGAATAAAAATGTGAAAAAGAAAGTGGGTTGACGATAGCTTGAAACTATGGACAACCCACTTTTTTATGTATTTTGCAATACTGTTCCTGCAAATTATAATAGAACTTATCATTTTATTATTTTTTGGAGGTAGTTATGCAGACATCAGTAATCGGTTTTCCCAGAATCGGTACTTTAAGGGAATTAAAGTTTGCTTCTGAGAAATATTTCAGAAAAGAGATTGATTCAGATGAGCTTTTGCAGACTGCAAAGGCTTTAAGAAAGACACATTGGAACACACAAAAAAATGCCGGGATTGATTTTATTTCCAGCAATGATTTTTCGTTTTATGACATGGTATTGGATACAGCAGCTTTGTTGGGAATTGTCCCAAAGCGATATAAAGAGTTACACTTATCGCAGTTAGATACTTATTTTGCAATGGCAAGAGGTTATCAGGGAGGCTCCGGTGATGTCAGAGCTCTTGCCATGAAGAAATGGTTCAACACCAATTATCATTACATAGTTCCGGAAATTGAGGATGATACAAAAATAGAACTTTCTGGAAATAAGCTTTGGGAGGAATACGAGGAGGCAAAAGCTTTTGGTATTGAAACGAAGCCTGTTGTTATTGGGGCATACACGATGTTAAAGCTGTGCAGATATACTGGAACAAAATCTGCAGACGATTATGTGGATGCGATGATAGAAGCTTATCAGAAGCTGATTGAAAAATGTGAGAAAAGCCACATTGCATGGCTGCAGTTTGATGAACCGTCCCTTGTGCAGGATATGGATGAGGATGATATCAAGCTGTTCCATAGAATTTATGATGCTGTTTTACTTTGCACAAAGAACTGTAAGGTACTGCTTCAGACCTATTTTGGAGATGCGAGAGATATTTATCAGGAACTGATTCAGATGCCGTTTGCAGGAATCGGACTTGATTTTATCGAGGGAAAGGAAACTTTCAATCTGATTGAAACATTTGGTTTCCCACAGGATAAGCTTTTGTTTGCCGGACTGGTAAACGGAAAAAATATCTGGAAGAATCATTATGAAAAAACGCTTAATACTGTAAATAGTTTGCGCAACAAGCGAATACAGGTTGTATTATCTACATCCTGCTCTTTGCTTCACGTACCATATACTCTGAAAAATGAGAGTAAGTTGTTACCGGAATATGTATGTCATTTTGCATTTGCTGAGGAAAAACTGGAAGAGCTGAGAGAACTCAGCATATTGGCAGAGACAGACAATTATACTTCGGATGAAGTATTTTTGAGTAATTATTACCTCTTAACAGGGGACAGAAATTGTCTAAAGGAAGAGGTTACAAAAAGGCTTTCTCTTGTTACGGAAGAAGATTATATCAGACTCCCGAAGCGCAGTGAACGCCAAAAACTTCAGAAAAAGATATTGGGGCTACCGGAATTTCCGACAACGACAATCGGTTCTTTCCCACAGACAAAGGATGTAAAGGCGAATCGTTCTGCTTTCCGCCGGGGAGAGATTTCGGAGCAGGAGTATGTAGATTTTAATAAGAAAAAGATAGCGGACTGTGTTGCATGGCAGGAAGAAATTGGCTTGGATGTGCTGGTACACGGAGAATACGAGAGAAATGATATGGTAGAGTATTTCGGCGAGTCGCTGGGCGGCTTTCTCTTTACCGAAAAGGCATGGGTACAGTCCTATGGAACAAGATGTGTAAAACCTCCGATTATCTGGGGAGATGTGTATCGTAAAAAGCCGATTACCGTGGAGTGGTCCGTCTATGCCAAGTCTCTGACGAAAAAGGTCATGAAGGGAATGCTGACAGGACCTGTTACAATACTTAACTGGTCATTCCCGAGGGAGGATATTTCCATCAAAGAATCTATAGCACAGATTGCACTGGCAATCCGGGATGAGGTGCTGGATCTGGAGGCAAATGGAATTAAAATCATACAGATTGATGAAGCGGCACTACGGGAAAAACTTCCACTACGCAAGTCTGACTGGTATACGGAATATCTTGATTTTGCAATTCCGGCTTTCCGTCTGACGCATAGTGGAGTGAAACCGGAAACGCAGATTCATACCCACATGTGCTACAGTGAGTTCACGGATATCATACCGGCAATTGACGATATGGATGCGGATGTGATTACTTTTGAGGCATCCCGTTCGGATTTGCAGATATTGGATTCTTTAAAGGAAAACCATTTTGAGACGGAGGTAGGACCGGGCGTCTATGATATTCATTCTCCGAGAGTTCCTTCTGTGGAAGAAATTGTAAAGGCGCTTAAAATCATGCTTACAAAAGTCGATAGGGAGAAACTGTGGGTAAATCCTGACTGTGGCTTAAAGACCAGAGGCGTAACAGAAACAGACGCAAGTCTCCGCAATATGGTAGATGCAGCAAAGCAAATAAGAGATAACATGAAAAGTGAAAGATAATAAGAAAACGGAGGACATTTAAAATGAGCAACTTACAGACACCTTTTCGATATGATTTTGTGGGAAGCTTTCTAAGACCGGAAAAATTAAAAAACGCCAGAAGAAAGTTTGATGAGGGAAAGATTTCATATGAAGAATTAAAGATTGTAGAAGACGAAGCAATTACAGAGCTGGTAAAAAAGGTAAAAGAACTTGGTTACCATGTGATTACGGATGGAGAATTCAGAAGGGCTACCTGGCATCTTGATTTTATGTGGGGCTTTGATGGAATTGGACACGCGCCTACAAAAACAGGGCTCCCTTTTCATGGAGAGGCAGCCATGATTGATGATACTTACCTGACCGGTAAAGTGAATATTTCCAAAGAGCACCCTTTTGTGGAACATTTCAGGTTTATCAAGAAATTTGAAGATGAAAATACAGTGGCAAAGCAGACAATGCCTTCTCCGGCACAGTTTTTGGCACAGTTCACGATGCCTTTTAACAGGGAGGAGACAGAGAAATATTATTCATCTGATGAGGAACTTGTAGAGGATATTGTATCGGCATATGGTAAAGTCATTCAGGATTTGTATGCTGTCGGATGCCGTAATATTCAGCTTGACGATTGTACATGGGGAATGATGGCTGATAAAACAGGGCATTGGGCTTATGGAACAACACAGGAAGGATTGGCAGTTATCCAAAAATCACATAAAGATATTAATAATCTTGTGATTGCAAATGCGCCAAAAGACATGATTATAAATACCCATGTATGCCGTGGAAATTTTCATTCTACCTATGCTAACAGTGGAGCCTATGATGCAGTTGCAGATGTACTGTTTAGAGAAGAAAATGTGAATGCTTATTTTCTTGAGTTTGATGATGAACGTTCGGGTAGTTTTGCACCTTTGGCAAAGGTTTCCGGGGATAAAAAAGTTGTGCTTGGACTTATTACTACAAAATCACCTGTATTAGAGGATAAGGAAAAGGTGATTGCAAGAATACATGAGGCAGAAAAGTATGTTCCTCTTGATAGATTATGCTTAAGTCCGCAGTGCGGGTTTGCTTCATGTGAGATTGGTAACAAACTTACTGAGGAAGAGCAGTGGGCTAAGCTTAGACTGGTAAAGGAAATTGCCGAAGAGATTTGGAAGAATTAAAAAGACATCTGTTATATGATGAGCCGGGAAAAACTCCCGGCTCATTTTAATGAGAAATATAATCAAATTAATTTGAGAATTTTATGTGGCAAGATGATATAATGAGTTAGAATTAACTAACAAAAGGGTGGTAAATAATGGCGAACAACAATATAGAATACTGGCAGAAAATGGCGGGATTTTATACACCGTTCATGAAGAAAAATAAAAAAATATATGAGGCAATCTGCAGAGAAGTAGAACCAGAATTGAATCGCAAAATGACTGTTTTGGAATTGGCTTGTGGAACCGGACAATTATCATTTCCCCTGGCACCCAAAACTGCTCATTGGGAAGCAACTGATTTTTCAGAGCAGATGATTGCGGAAGCAAAGAAAAAGCCGGCATCAAAGAAACTTTATTTTTCTGTGCAGGATGCGACGAATCTTCCCTATGCGAATAGCAGCTTTGATGCGGTCATGATAGCCAATGCTCTGCATATTATGCCGGAGCCGGAAAAAGCACTGAGGGAAATACATAGGGTACTAAAAGACCAGGGGTATCTGTTTGCACCTACTTTTGTTCAACTTCCTGATAAAAAATCAGGAATCCGCATGAAATTTTTAAAGCTTACAGGGTTTAAAACCTATCATAAATGGGATGCAGGAGAATTGATTTCCTTTATTTCAGAGAAAGGATTTAGTGTTCAAAAGTATTCCTTAATCGAGGAAGGTTTTCAACCACTATGCAATGTGATAGCGCAAAAGCAATGAATATGCTATTTGGTTAAATACAGTATATTTCTTAGGAGGCAAGAAGGAACATGGTACAGTATAATGACATTGGTATAGATAGCAAAATAGATTGGACGAGAATCAGAAAACTTCTGATTATCGGACTGATTGCCGGATGTATGGTGTTTATAGGTGACATGATTTTAGGGTATGGTCTATATGATGATACCCTGACCGGCCTGGAGAGAACACTGTCCTCTAAAATTACGAAAACGGATACGCAACTATTTTGGGCAGTGTTACTTGGCTTTATCGGTATTCCTTTGGAGGGACTTAGTTACTTTGGTATATATCGTCTGATGGCAGAAAAATCTCCGGGCCATGCCCATGCATATAGGAGCGGTATTTTAGGAATTTTGATGTTCGGAGGGTGTGGTGTTCATGTGTCATGTGTGGCAACAGTATATTTTTACAAGCAGTTGTTACTTTTGGGAGATGCTGATGCATTAGAGAAAATGAAAAAATTTGCAGGCTATTTTTTACTGCCGGGGACGATTTTGTTCCTTGTGTTTTTTGTTCTGTTTATTGCGGTACAGATTTCCGCTTTTGCCAAGGGAATGACGCCCTATCCCAGATGGTGCTGGATATTTTCTTTAGGAGTGGGCGTAATTGTAATTCTTTTGTCAAAAGCTATAGGCAATCATGCTTTTGTAAATGGGTTATCCTCGGCATGGATCAGTATCGGAGATATCTGGATGACGGGAGGGTTGCTTTTTATGATGAAAAAAGCAAAGTAGAAAGGAACTGATGATGGGAAAGTAAATTTAAAATTTGCTCAATCCCTGATCGGCAGATTTACAAAGTGGATGAAAAAGGAGATAGAATAATTATGGCGAAATCGGCAAAAGAATTAAAATCGATGACATTGAAAGAGTTTGAAAAGGCGGCAGAACAATTTGATAATGATGATCCCAGTGTATATAATATGTGCCGCAAGGATTACCCGGATATACTTGCAGAACTGGAAAAAGAGGAGTTTACAGATATTTTGGATGCCGGTTGTGGAACTGGTGCGGTAATTGCGTTGCTGGCAAAAAAGTATCCGGAAAAGCATTATACGGGAATAGATCTTTCGCCTAAGATGATTGAGGTCGCTTCAGCAAAGAAGACGGAAAATGCAGTATTCGTCTGTGGTGATTGTGAAAAATTACCTTTTGAAGATAATTCATTTGATGCAATAACCTGTTCCATGAGTTTTCACCATTATCCTCATCCTATGGATTTTTTCAGAAGCTGCGAAAGGGTGCTCAGGCCGGGCGGACGTTTGATTATTCGTGATATGACAGCAGGTCCGATAATGCTGAAATTAATCAATGCGGTGGAAATGCCGTTAGTGCATTTGCTGGGAAAAGGTGATGTTGCTTGCTATGGCCGAAAGGATTTTGAACGGTTCTGTCAGGAATCCGGATTGAAATTGGAACTGTTTGAACAGAGGAACGGATTTCGATTACATAGTGTTATGAGAAAATCTGTATAAATGACAGACTTTAACAGGGAAGGGTGTATACATGATTATTATAGTCCAATTGATATTGTATTGTGCTTTATTTACAGGAATGGTTGCCTTTGCCGTGAGGGGTGGCGCAGTGAACGGATTATATTTTTATCCGAAACCGGTGCAGGAACGTGCGTTTGAAATTGGATTAGCAGACAGGGAGATTGTAAAAACAAAGATGAAACGATTTATGACATTATTTTATATTGTCATGCTTTTAGCTCTTGTTTTGATTATCGGTTTATGGAATGGAGTTCGTAATTTTAAGTCAGCATATTTACAGTCACTTCTTTTTTTAGAAGTGATGAACTGGTATGACGGTATTGTAATTGACAAGGCGTGGGTAGGACACAGCAGGTTCTGGATCCTTCCCGGTACGGAGGACTTACCTTTTGTCCAGACATGGAAACAGGTTTTGAAAAAGAGGATAACTCTTTCGCTGATATGGGTTGTAGGAGCGGTAATTGTTGCTTGGCTGATTATATTGTTTTTCTGAAAATGGAAGGAGTGAATATATTTGAAGAGAAAAGAGCATCTACCGGTTTATGGTGTGGGACCAATTTACGGTATCTCAATTATTATGATTACGATGCTCGGAATTTTACTATCAGTAAATGGAGCGTTGAATTTCGGGAAAGTATCATTTTTGAGAGTCCCATTTGTTATCCTTGGTATAGTGATTGTAGTATTCGGATTTTGGGTGTGGTATAGGGCTGCTTTCCGTATTGATAAATACATTACACAAAATAAACTCTGCACAGACGGAATTTATGCATGGGTGCGTAATCCCTGTTATTCCGGAATTATGTTGATGTGTACCGGAACGTTATTTATGGCAAACAATTTTGTTTTGCTGATTCTGCCGTTTACATACTGGATTTTCATGACAATTCTGATGAAAAATACCGAAGAAAAATGGTTGTATGAATTATACGGAGAAGAATATAAAGAATATTGCAGGCAGGTGAATCGATGCATTCCTTTTCCAAGGAGAAAATAGAATGAAAATTTATACTTTACATAAAGATAAAACTAAGAAATTGCTTTGTCTCCCGGGATTATTTATGAATAGCGAATGCTTTGTTCCATTGTCAAAATACCTTCCGGAATTTTGTGTTGTGGCTGTGACTTATGACGCACATGATAAAGGCACTAAATTTATTAGCTTTGAACAGGAGATTAAAAAAATAGAGAACAGATTAGTTGCAAAGGGATTAAATGATTTTGATGTGGTACTTGGAACATCAATTGGCGCACAACTTGCAGTGTTGCTCTTGAATAGCGGAAACATTAAAACAGACAGATTGATACTTGACGGGTTGAAAAGTTACAGAATCGGTGAAAAAGAGCGGCTGAGTCTTAGCGCACAGTTTTATGCGTTTATGATGATATCCAGATGCAATATTGATTTCTTGCGTTGTACATATTCCCGTTATTGGGCAAGGCAGATGGCAAGATGTGCTCGAAATATGAACCGGGAAAGCCTTAGAAACTATGTAAAGGATTTTGTTTCGCTTGAAATATCTGAGGAACTTCCTTCTGGTACGATAGTTCTTTATGGAGAAAAAGAAAAGCATAATCGAGATAATATCAAACATCTTAAGAAAGTATCTCCGAATACAGAAGTAATGATTCAAAAGGGATGTGGACACCTAAATTATTTGGATAATAACCCGGAGAAATATGCGGAAATAATACGAGAAAATAGAAAATCGCAGTAATAATTGAAGGATTAGGATTGGAAATTTTATATGGATAAGGACAGATTAATTGAAAACCTGACAGAACAGATAAAAGAGGCACAGATGAAACTGGGGTATGTCAAAGAGGCAATCAGACTATACTTTACGGTTCAGTCAATGTGCGGACTACTTCAGATAGAGTCAAGGAGCGGTAAACAACTGGTCATGTTACTGAAAGAAGAGAAGGGTTTTGAGGAAACTGTGCTTGGAAAGATTCATTTTACCTTGTGCAGCGATGACAGGATAGAGGTATGTATTCCTGCAACAGGTGCAGATTATGTATATGAGCGAGTACCGAATCCTCCATTTTTGGAAAGTGTGATAGAACTGTTTAAGAATAATCACCATTTGACGATAGAAAAAGTCTGTGAGTGCTTTGCAAATTTTAACAATTGTTACATATGCCAGAAGATGAAAGATGGAGCGGATTTTGACTATGTTTTATATTTTCCGGATCATAACCCAGATTCGTGGTATTATTGCATCAAAATGGAAATGGAACATACGATTTATCACCGATTTACAGAAACAGATTACAGGTTAATGATTGAACAGTGATTATAAGGATGTAGAAAAAAGGAAAAACAGATGAAAAGTAGAGGGACATCCGGAACCGCTCAGCCAATATGTCATACCCACGAATGTTAGGAACTCATCTTT
>JBJENR010000089.1:0-3183 GCA_051880315.1 Acetatifactor sp. | reverse complement strand
CAAAATATAAGTAGAAATACAATGGTAAAAGTGACGAATTGAACAAATAATAATCATATTTTGCTTACAAAAACAAATCTTTTCAGTTATAATATTCTATGTAAACTTGGTAAACCAACAAATAAAGGTAGGTAGAGATAATGAAAAGAGTAAAAGCAGCGTGCATTACACAAACATTACAGTTCTTACTGAAGGAGGACGCACCTCGTGATTATGCTGTGAAGCTTGTTAATGAGGAAGTAAAGAAGTACAAGGAACAGCTTGATAAGAATAAGACACAGTACAAGATTCTTTCAGAGGAAACACAGGCTGATGGTTCTGTTATTATTGAGATTAAGAAACAATATAATATATCTCCGGTAGGACACTACTTGGATTAGTCGTATGTTTGAAGCCAGAGCGTGCAGTTATCTCATAAAGATAATTGCACGTTTTTTAAGTGTAAAATGAGAGGTAAACAGTTGTGGATTTAGAGAAATTAGTAAATCAGACAGTCGCACATAAATCCTTTGGAAAAGGTACTATCCGCAGTGTGGATGAAAAATATCTGGAAGTGGATTTTACGGAAAAGGGAAAAGTAAGTAAGTTTCCGTATCCGTCTTGTTTTCATGGCTTTTTGACTTTGGAGGATAGTAACTTGCAAACAGAGATTGGTGAAATCATAGAGGTATGGAAACAGGAAAGTGGTGTAGTGCAGAAAGAGGCATTAAGGCATCAGTATGAAAAAACCATACAGGGAATTGAAGCCAGAAGATTGGCTGCGGAGGAAAAGAAACTGAAAGCGGCACAGAGGGCAATGGAGCACCGTTCAACGTACAGCAACGTAAAACAAGGCAAGAAAAATAGTATGGAGTGATTAGGATGTACGAAAAAAATTGATTATGTTCTGGGACAAAATAAGTAACGGAAAGAAGGACAGACTATGGACGAAAATAAGAAAAGGCGTTGGAAGCTGCTATCCTAAAAATCGAAAAGGATTTTGGTAGAGGTGCAGTTATGCGTCTGGGAGACCCTAACGCAATGGGGAATGTTACTATAATTGGTGTGGATGAAGAAACGGCTAAAATGGCAATTTATTCATTTTTTAACAAAGATGCAACCGGAAGCGATAATGCAAAGTGTAAAGTGCAGGAAGAAATCAAAAGATACAAGTACAGAATGGATAGGGAAAAAACTAAATACAAAGTATTCTTTCTGTGCTATCCATAAAATTATTCTTGCAATCCCTCCTGCTATTGCGTTATAGTAGCATAAGAAAGACAAAAATAACCTGATTTGATATGGAGGACATACAAATGGTAGCATGGAACAATCTTGATACCCTGAAAGCCTACAAGGAGCTCAAGGAGAACGCGAAGAAGGTAAAGCTTGCGGAAGTAATGTCGGGGGAAAATGGAGCTGAGCGCGTAAAAAAATATGGCATAGCGATGGGAGCCGGACTGGTATATAATTATGCGGCCAAGGAAGTGGATGAGGACATCCTTTCCGGCCTCGCAACACTTTCGGAGGAAGCACAGCTTACAGAAAAATATGCCGAGTTGTACAATGGTGAGGTTGTCAATACCGGAGAGAAACGTCATGTACTGCATCAGTTAACCCGCGGACAGCTGGGAAATACAGTGACTGCGGATGGTGTGGACAAGAGAGCCTTTTATGTTGAGCAGCAGACCAGGATTGCTGATTTTGCCAACAAGGTTCATTCCGGAGAAATTGCAAATGCAGCCGGTGAGAAGTTCAACACTGTGGTCCAGATTGGTATCGGCGGAAGTGACCTTGGACCGAGAGCTATGTATCTGGCATTGGAGAACTGGGCGAAGAAGAACGGTACCTTCAAGATGGAAGCAAAGTTCATCAGCAACGTAGATCCGGATGATGCGGCAGCAGTACTTAATTCCGTTGATGTTGCACACTCTATTTTCGTATTGGTATCTAAGTCAGGTACAACACTTGAAACTCTTACCAATGAGTCCTTTGTAAAGGATGCCCTTGCAAAAGCAGGTCTTGACGCGTCGAAGCATATGATTGCCGTAACCAGTGAGACATCACCACTTGCAAAGAGCAGTGACTATCTGGCAGCCTTCTTTATGGATGACTATATTGGAGGACGTTTCTCCTCTACCTCAGCGGTAGGCGGAGCGGTTCTGTCACTTGCATTTGGACCGGAAGTATTTGACCGTTTCTTAAAGGGAGCAGCAGAGGAGGATGAGCTCGCAAAGAACGCTGATATTCGCAAGAATCCCGCTCTGATGGATGCACTTATCGGAATCTATGAGAGAAATATACTTGGATACCCTGCAACCGCAGTACTTCCTTATTCTCAGGCACTTTCCCGTTTCCCTGCTCATTTACAGCAGCTTGATATGGAGTCGAACGGAAAGTCTGTGAACCGTTTCGGCGAGCCTATAAACTATGTAACAGGACCAATTATCTTTGGTGAGCCCGGAACAAACGGACAGCATTCCTTCTATCAGTTGTTACATCAGGGAACGGATATCACACCGCTCCAGTTCATTGGATTTAAGAACAGTCAGATTGGAACAGATGTAGACATTCAGGGAAGCACAAGCCAGCAGAAGCTTTGTGCAAATGTAGCGGCTCAGATTGTTGCTTTTGCCTGCGGTAAGGCGGATGATAACAAAAATAAGAACTTTGAAGGCGGACGTCCGTCAAGTATCATCATCGGTGAACAGCTTACACCGGAATCTCTGGGTGCTCTTTTGGCACACTTTGAAAATAAGGTTATGTTCCAGGGATTTGTATGGAATATCAACAGCTTCGACCAGGAAGGTGTACAGCTAGGAAAAGTACTTGCAAAGAAGGTGCTTGCCCATGAGACAGAGGGAGCGTTAAAGGTTTACAGTGATTTGTTGAATATTTAGTTTTCGGTACTGATGATTTTCGCTGCACAAAAAGCACTTACGTTTGTAAGTGCTTTTTGAATATAAAAATTAATCTATATGAAATATTCTTTCGTCTCGATTTTCTTTACCAATGAACTTTTTATAACTGCTTATGGTTTAATAGATTAATCAAATGAAATGTAATGCTTTCAGTTCGTTTCCAAAGTCAGCCATATCAAAACCTCTTTCGTTCCTATAATACTATATATTGAATTTTGGATAAGTGGAATAAGTATTTTAGATAGTTGACTTTGAGAGGACAGAGATTTATACTTACGTAGAT
>JBJENR010000088.1:0-47940 GCA_051880315.1 Acetatifactor sp. | reverse complement strand
CCGATCTTTACTTCAGCGTGTGGAAAACCCTGTTTATGCTAAACTGTTTCTGACAGGTATGTCTTTTTGGTTTTACGGATATTACAATTACCGGTATCTGAGTATTTTGCTGATTAGTATAGCAGCTAACTACATTTTGAGTTTTCTGTTTCACTGCAGGGATTCACTGGTGTATAATCGAGTTCTTTTGGGACTGGGAATTCTGGGGAATGTAGGGGTGTTGTTTTATTTTAAATACTTTAATTTCTTTTTGGATAATTGCAATTTCTTTCTTCATACGGATTTTCGTTTAGAAAAAATTACGCTTCCCCTGGGAATCAGCTTTTTCACCTTCCAGCAGATTTCCTATTGTGTGGAGAGATACCAGAAGAAAGCAACCCACCCTAGCTTTCTGGACTACAGTTGTTTTGTCAGTTTTTTTCCGCAACTGATTGCAGGTCCCATAGTGCTTCAGGAGGAATTTCTGCCTCAGTTGCATGAGCGAAAAAACAGACATATAAATACGGAGCTGTTTTATAATGGTCTTGCATTATTTATCCTTGGGTTGGGCAAGAAAGTCCTTTTGGCGGACACATTGGCTGTTTTGGTAAATGCTGAATATGGGAATATTGCTTATCTTGACACCCCTTCCGCATGGCTGACTATCCTCTGTTATATGCTGGAGTTGTATTTTGATTTTAGCGGTTATTGCGATATGGCCAGAGGAATCGGAAAAATGTTTGGATTTGAGCTTCCGGAAAACTTTGATTCTCCTTTGATGAGTACATCGGTTAAAGATTTTTGGCGCCGTTGGCACAAAACACTGTCGAGGTTTCTGATGACATATATTTATATCCCGTTGGGTGGAAATCGTAAGGGAAAAATCCGCCAGTGCATCAATCTGCTGGTTGTGTTTCTGGTTAGCGGTATCTGGCATGGGGCAAATTGGACCTTTATTATATGGGGATGCATGCACGGCATTGCCGTGGTTTTTGAAACTTTGTTTCCGAAGCTTCGTTTTTCCAAAGATTGGATGAATCGTATTGTAACAGGTGTGTTTGTGACCTTAAGCTTTTCAGTGTTTCGGGCTGACAGTGTGGGAGATGCACTGCTATTGTGGAAAAAGCTTTTTGCGGTGCAATCAACGGGTATGCTGTACGGAATGTGCAACGTGCTTCAGCTTCCGGAAACCTACGTAATTCGAAAGCTGCTGGAAATGAAGGCTCCGGACCTGCTAAATGTCTTTTATGCAGCATGTACAATGCTTTTGCTTGGACTGAGTTTTTTCTTTGTTGGCGGAAAAAAGGCAGAAAGCTGGATTGAAGAGAAAAAAGGAAGTATCTGTCAGAGCGTCTGTTTAGGAACCGTGTTCGTCTGGGTGCTGCTGTCTATGTCACAGGTCAGTACGTTTTTGTATTTCAATTTTTAGCGGAATAGGAAGCAAAAAAATACAGGAAGGGGTGGTGGGATTGAAAAGCGGCAAAAGAGCCCTTCGTAATCTGATAATCGTAATTCTCGCGGAATTGCTTGCGGTTGTTTTTGTTGTATGGTTTTTTGACCCCTTTTATCAATACCATCAGCCCTTTCTGAACAGGAAGGCAGTGCTGAATGACAGCGACAATCAGGTTCCCGGAACCATTCGGACATTTACCTATGACAGCGTTTTGGTTGGCTCTTCAGTGGCCGAGAATTGTGACAGCACTTATCTGGATGAAGCCTATGATTGTCAGACCTTGAAGGTAATCAAAACTGCCGGCTCAACAGCAGATTTACTGTATTTTTTGGATATGGTACATGAGAGGACGGAACCAAAGAATGTATTTTACTGTCTGGATATTACAGCACTTATGGTATCGACGGAAACCACGTTGTATAATAAAGAAATTCCGCGATACCTGCATACGAAAAGTGTATTGGACGACGGTACGTACATTTTTAACAAAGAGATTTTGTTTGAAAAGATTCCCACAATGCTCGCTTTTGAAAAAATTGGAAAAAATACCGGGGGACAGGCATATGATTGGTCCTCGGGCAAAGCTTTCAGTGCAGAGCAGGCCATGAAGGCATATAAACGACCAGTGGAATATCTGGAGCCTTTGGAATTCCATGAGGAGATAAATAGAATCCAAACCAATATTTCTATGCTGGTTGAGGAAGTAACCTCTCATCCGGATACCATGTATCGATTTTTTATTCCACCCTATTCCCTGCTCTGGTGGGATTGTGCCAAGGCAAACGGGCTTCTGGAGAAATATTATTATGTATTGGAAGAGGTGCTGCTTGCTCTGACAGCCCTGCCTAATGCAGAAGTTTATGATTTCCAGATTTGGCAGGAAATAGCTTGTGATTTGAGCAATTATATGGATATGATACATTATAGTCCTGCAATCAATACGAGAATGTTGGAATCCATGAAACAGGGAGAGGATCTGGTGACAGAAGCAACCATAGAGCGATTTATGGACAAAACAAAAACCATGGTTGAGTATATGTGCAACGAAAAAATTAATGAGTACTATCCCCGATAGATTAGGAGCCTGAGAACTTACAGGAATAGAAAAAACGAACAAATGTTCTTGAAACATATGGACAAATTACCTTATATGTGATATGCTGATAAAAGCAGCCACGGGAATAAATAAGGGTAGTCTGTCCATATTATTTTTGTAGGCTGAGCTGCCGCAAAACGGACACTCGGATGGTGTGGTTGTGATTATGCACCTTTGATTCTTTTTTGTACATTGTAACTATCCGGAACCCATTCGCAAAACACCTCTTCGAGGATTTGCTTTTGCTCATATAGGGTTCTGAATAGACAACTCATTTTAGAAAGAAGTGGCAAAATGGAGTTTAAATTACACAGTGAATATAAACCTACCGGCGACCAGCCTCAGGCCATTGCCGACCTGGTAAAGGGGTTCAGGGAAGGCAATCAGTTTCAGACCCTGCTGGGAGTTACAGGCTCCGGTAAGACTTTCACCATGGCCAACGTGATTGCCGCGTTGAATAAACCGACCTTGGTGATTGCACACAACAAGACCCTTGCGGGACAGCTTTACGGAGAATTTAAGGAGTTTTTCCCCGAAAATGCAGTAGAGTACTTTGTGTCCTACTATGACTATTATCAGCCGGAGGCCTATGTGCCCTCCTCGGATACCTATATTGCCAAGGATTCTGCAATCAATGATGAAATAGATAAGTTGAGACTGTCTGCCACGGCTTCCCTTACCGAGAGGAGGGATGTGGTGGTGGTTGCCAGTGTGTCCTGTATCTACGGTCTGGGCAGCCCTGAGGAGTTTCAGGGGATGTCTGTTTCCCTGCGGCCGGGTATGACCAAGGACCGGGATCAGGTGCTGCGGGAGCTGGTGGATATCCAGTATATCCGCAATGACATGGACCTGCAGAGAGGCTGTTTCAGGGTACATGGGGATGTGGTTGAGGTGAATCCGGCACAGGGCAGCGATTATTTTATCCGGATAGAGTTTTTCGGAGATGAGATAGACAGAATCTGCCAGGTAGAGCCTTTGTCCGGCAGAATTCATGCCACCCTGAATCATATCATTATTTATCCTGCTTCTCATTATGTAGTGCCCATGGAAAAGATTCGTGCAGCCTGTGAGAATATTGAGGCTGAGTTGGAGGAACGGGTGCGGTATTTCAAGGGCGAGGACAAGCTGATTGAAGCCCAGCGGATTGCCGAGCGGACCAATTTTGACATAGAGATGATGAGGGAGACAGGTTTTTGCTCCGGAATCGAGAACTATTCCAGACACCTGAGCTTTATGCCGCCGGGGGCACCTCCCATGACACTGATGGACTTTTTCCCGGATGATTTTCTGATTATCATTGACGAGTCTCATATGACCATTCCCCAGATTCGTGGGATGTATGCCGGGGATCGTTCCAGAAAGCAGACACTGGTGGATTATGGTTTCAGACTGCCCTCGGCACTGGATAACAGACCCTTGAACTTTCAGGAATTTGAGACCCATATTGACCAGATGCTGTTTGTGTCCGCCACACCCTCGGATTATGAGGAGGCCCATGAGCTGCTGCGGACGGAGCAAATTATCCGCCCTACCGGGCTGCTGGATCCGGAGATTGATGTGCGCCCTGTGGAGGGCCAGATTGATGATCTGATTGGTGAGGTGAACAGAGAGGTTGAGAAGCATAATAAGGTCTTGATTACCACACTGACAAAGCGTATGGCTGAGGACTTGACGGATTACATGAAGGAAGTGGGAATCCGCGTAAAGTATCTTCACTCAGACATTGATACCCTGGAGCGTGCTGAGATTATCCGGGACATGCGTCTGGATGTCTTTGACGTTCTTGTGGGTATTAACCTTCTGCGGGAGGGACTGGATATTCCCGAGATTTCCCTGGTGGCGATTCTGGATGCGGACAAGGAAGGATTCCTGCGAAGCAGCACGTCCCTGATTCAGACTGTGGGACGTGCTGCAAGAAATGCGGAAGGCCATGTTATCATGTATGCGGATACAGTGACGGACTCTATGCGGATTGCCATTGAGGAGACCAACCGGCGCCGTGAGATTCAGATGAGATATAATGAAGAGCATGGCATCACCCCACAGACCATCAAGAAAGCTGTCAGGGATCTTATCAGCATCTCCAAGGTCATTGCCAGGGAAGAAATGCAGTTTGAAAAGGATCCCGAGTCAATGAATAAAAAGGAACTTGAGAAGCTGGTTGCCGAGGTGCAGAAGAAGATGCAGAAGGCTGTTGCAGATTTGAATTTTGAGGCCGCTGCTGAGCTGAGGGATAAGATGATAGAATTAAAACAGAGACTTCGGGATTTGGAAGAGTAGACGGCAGGGAGGAGAACAGGACAATGCTTTATCTTTCTCACTTTCAATTTCCGGATGTGGAAAGGGAGTACGATTTTATTCTGAGCCTAAAGAGAACCTGTTATGAAACGGTTTATCCTTTTCAAATTTTGTCGAAGCATGGTCTGAGAAGGCTGGATTTTGAACCTGTTACCATCTTGTACGGAGGTAACGGTTCCGGCAAGACCACCGCGCTGAATGTGATGGCAGAGACCCTGGGGCTTGTCAGGGATTCCCGGTACAACCGAAGCAGTTTTTTTGAAGATTATACGAAGCTCTGTCAATATGAATGGACGGAAGAGCCTGTAGAGGGCAGGGTGATTACCAGTGATGATGTCTTTGACTTTATGTTGAATCTAAGAGCCATAAATGAGGGCGTTGACAGGAAGCGTGAAGAACTGTTTGAGGAATATCTGGATGCAAAATACAGCAGGTTCCGGATGAAATCTCTGGAGGATTATGACAAGCTTCGGAAGGTGACCCTGGCCAGAAGCAGGACCCAGTCAGGCTTCGTGCGTGAGAATCTGGCAGGAAATGTCAGGGAGCATTCCAATGGGGAGAGCGCATTACTCTATTTTCAAGAAAAGATACAGGAGAATAACCTGTATCTGCTGGACGAGCCGGAGAACAGTCTGTCCCCGGAGAAACAGCAGGAATTGTGCCGCTTTCTGGAAGATAGTGCGCGGTTTTTCGGGTGTCAGCTGGTGATTGCCACTCATTCTCCCTTTCTGCTTGCCATGCGTGGGGCAAAAATATATGATTTTGACGAGGAGCCCGTGGATGTGAAGCGATGGACCGAGCTTGGGAATGTGCGGGCTTTTTATAACTTTTTTAAGGAACATGAGAGAGAATTTGCATAGATGCAGATAGTAGGAAACAGGAGGCTGTAATGGAAGATACAGTGAAGATGCTGCCCAAAAGGCAGGCGCAGGAATACATTAAAATCAGGGGAGCCAATGAGCACAATCTGAAAAATATCGATGTGGATATTCCGAGAAATGAGCTGGTGGTTCTGACAGGACTGTCAGGTTCCGGCAAATCCTCCCTTGCTTTTGATACCATTTATGCAGAGGGACAGAGGCGGTACATGGAATCCCTGTCCTCTTACGCAAGACAGTTTCTGGGGCAGATGGAGAAGCCTAATGTGGAGAGAATAGATGGGCTGTCACCGGCGATTTCCATCGACCAGAAATCTACCAACCGTAATCCCCGTTCCACAGTGGGAACGGTGACGGAAATCTACGATTATTTTCGACTGCTGTATGCCCGTATCGGTATTCCCCACTGTCCCAACTGTGGCAGGGTGATTTCCAGACAGACCGTGGACCAGATGGTGGATCAGATTATGGCGCTTGAGGAGGGGACGAAGCTGCAGCTTCTGGCTCCTGTGGTACGGGGGCGTAAGGGCAGACACGAGAAGGTTCTGGAGCGTGCAAAGAGAAGCGGATATGTCAGAGTGCGTATTGATGGAAGTATGTATGAGCTGACGGAAGAGATTACTCTTGATAAGAACCTGAAACACAATATTGACATTATCGTGGACCGCCTGGTTGTAAAGGAGGGAATCCAGCGCCGTCTGGCGGATTCCGTGGAAAATGTACTGGAGCTGGCGGACGGATTGCTTGTGGTGGATATCATTGGCGGGGAGTCCATGAATTTCAGCCAGAGCTTCTCCTGCCCCGACTGTGGTATCGGTATCAGCGAGATTGAACCCAGAAGCTTTTCCTTCAACAATCCTTTCGGAGCTTGCCCGGAATGTTTTGGTCTGGGCTACAGGATGGAATTTGAGCCGAATCTGATGATTCCCGACCCCAGCCTCAGCATCAGTCAGGGTGCAATTGCTGTTACGGGATGGCAGTCCTGCATGGATAAGAAGAGTTTTACAAATGCGATTCTGCAGGCTCTGGCGAAGGAGTATCATTTTGACCTTGACACACCCTTTGAGAAGTATTCGGATGAGGTGAAGAATGTCATTATCTACGGAACTGAGGGTAAGACCGTGGATGTCTATTATGAGGGACAGCGTGGTAAGGGGGTCTATCCCGTGACCTTTGAAGGCCTTATCAGCAATGTGGAGCGCAAATATAAGGAGACCTTTTCCGATACCATGAAGCAGGAGTATGAGACCTTTATGCGTATCACACCCTGTAAGGAGTGCGACGGCAGACGACTCAAAAAGGAATCTCTGGCGGTAACGGTATGTGATAAGAATATTTATGAAATCACCTCTATGTCAATCCGTGACCTGTATGCTTTTTTGGAGGATATGACGCTGACGGCGCAGCAACAGCTTATCGGAAAGCAGATCTTAAAGGAAATTCGGGCGAGGGTTGGATTTCTGGTGGATGTGGGACTGGAGTACCTGTCTCTTGCCCGTGCTACGGCAACTCTTTCCGGCGGCGAAGCCCAGCGAATCAGGCTTGCCACCCAGATTGGTTCCGGTCTGGTGGGTGTATGCTATATTTTGGACGAGCCCAGCATCGGCCTGCATCAGAGGGACAACGATAAGCTGCTTAACACCTTGAAAAATCTACGCGATTTGGGAAATACCCTGATTGTGGTTGAGCATGATGAGGATACCATGCTGGCAGCGGATTACATTGTGGACATCGGTCCGGGAGCGGGGTCTCACGGCGGAGAGGTCATTGCCTGTGGTACGGCGGAAGAAATTATGAAGGTTCCGGAATCCGTCACGGGGCAATATCTCAGTGGGAAAATGCAGATTCCGGTTCCTAAGGAGCGCAGGAAGCCTACGGGCTGGCTGAAGGTTGTGGGTGCTGCGGAGAACAACCTGAAAAATATTGATGTTGACATTCCGCTGGGCGTGCTGACCTGTGTGACGGGAGTATCCGGTTCCGGCAAGAGCTCTCTTGTCAATGAAATATTGTACAAACATCTTGCCAGGGATTTGAACCGCGCCCGCTGTATTCCGGGAAAGCATAAGGAAATAATAGGACTGGAACAGCTGGATAAGGTAATTGATATCGATCAGTCACCCATCGGACGGACACCCCGTTCCAACCCTGCCACCTACACCGGTGTATTTGACCAGATCAGGGATCTCTTTGCTTCCACAGCGGATGCCAAGGCGAAGGGTTACGGCAAAGGACGTTTCAGCTTTAATGTAAAGGGCGGAAGATGTGAGGCCTGCGGTGGTGACGGAATTATCAAGATAGAGATGCATTTTCTGCCGGATGTCTATGTGCCCTGTGAGGTCTGTGGAGGAAAAAGATACAATCGTGAGACTCTGGATGTAAAATATAAGGGCAAGAGCATATTTGATGTGTTGGATATGACGGTGGAGGAGGCATTGCCCTTCTTTGAGAATATGCCGTCTATCAGAAACAAGATTCAGACGCTCTACGATGTGGGATTGTCTTATGTCAAGCTCGGTCAGCCCTCCACAACCCTTTCCGGAGGGGAGGCCCAGCGTATTAAGCTGGCTACGGAGCTTTCCAAGCGCAGTACCGGAAAAACCATATATATTCTTGACGAACCTACCACCGGGCTGCATTTTGCGGATGTTCACAAGCTGGTGGAAATTCTTCACAGGCTGGCAGACGGCGGTAATTCGGTGGTTGTCATAGAACATAATCTGGATGTAATCAAGACAGCGGATTACATTATTGACATCGGACCTGAGGGCGGCGACAGGGGAGGTACAGTCATTGCCAAGGGAACACCGGAAGAAATTGTGAAGGTTAAGAAATCTTACACAGGAATGTATGTGAAGAAAATGCTGGAGAAGGCAAAGCAAGATTAACAAATAAAAAAGAAAAAGGCCTAAAGGAATCATGCTTACCTGCCGATATTAATTTTGAATGATTATCTGTATGCTGTTATTTTATGGAATACATCAGTAATTTTATGCACGGACGCGAGGTTTGAATGGAAGGAACCATTCGGACGGTTGCGCCCGTGTTTAGTTAAGATTTAAATTTTTATTAATTTTAGGAAACCTCTATGAAAAAATATTAGTTTAGGTTATAATATACACTGTATGACTATTTTTAGAATCGGGAATTTATCAGAAAGGGGTACTTGTAACATGCAGTGTACAGATATCGGAATTGATTTGGGAACTGCCAGTATTTTAGTATACATCAGAGGAAAAGGCGTAGTGCTGAAGGAGCCTTCCGTTGTTGCATTTGATAGAGATACCAATAAGATTAAGGCCATCGGTGAGGACGCACGTCTGATGCTGGGAAGAACACCGGGTAATATTGTAGCGGTACGTCCTCTGCGCCAGGGCGTTATTTCGGATTACACCGTAACTGAAAAAATGATGAAATATTTCATTCAGAAGGCTTTGGGCAGAAGAACCTTCAGAAGACCCCGTATTGCGGTGTGTGTACCCAGTGGCGTCACGGAGGTGGAAAAGAAGGCGGTTGAGGATGCTACTTATCAGGCAGGAGCCAGAGAAGTTGCCATTATTGAAGAGCCTATAGCTGCAGCTATTGGAGCGGGCATTGATATTTCCAAGCCATGCGGTAATATGATTGTTGATATCGGTGGTGGCACCTCCGATATTGCGGTGATTTCCCTCGGTGGTACGGTAGTGAGCGCTTCCATCAAGATTGCGGGAGATGATTTTGACGAGGCAATAGTGCGCTATATGCGTAAGAAACATAATCTGCTGATTGGTGAAAGAACTGCAGAGGATTTGAAGATAAAGATAGGCTCTGCCTATCCCAGACCTGAGGTGGACTATATGGATGTAAGGGGACGTAACCTGGTAACCGGTCTTCCCAAGACCGTAAAGGTTTCCTCTGAAGAGACGGAGGAGGCGCTTCGCGAGACTACCTCCCAGATTGTAGAAACCATTCACAGTGTGCTGGAGAAAACACCTCCCGAGCTGGCAGCAGATATTGCGGACAGAGGAATTGTTCTTACCGGCGGCGGAAGTCTGTTACGCGGCCTGGAAGAATTGATTTCCTCCAAGACAGGAATTAATACAATGACAGCTGAAGATCCCATGACTGCCGTGGCAGTGGGCACGGGAAGATATGTGGAATTCTTGTCGGGATACAGAGAGAACTGATAATAAACTGCGGAACCGGAGAATCCGGCGGGAAGGAGGCACCTATGATTAAAGGCTTATATACAGCCTATACGGGAATGATTAACGAACAGAACAGAATGGATACCCTGACAAATAATCTGGCAAATGTATCTACCGTAGGCTTTAAGAAGGAAGGTGCCACCAGCCAGTCCTTTGACAGCATTCTTGCCGTTAAAATTAAGGACAGGTCCGTAGGGCTGCAGAATGTACGGCCTATCGGAATCAATCATCCCGGGGTAAAAATCGGAGAGAATTACACCGATTTTTCTCAAGGCTCCTTCAGGGTAACAGGTAATACCTTTGATCTGGCATTGGCGGGGGATGGCTTTTTTGCCATTGAATTTACCAACAAGGCAGGTGAAACCTCCACAATGTATACCCGTAGCGGACAGTTTACCCTGAATAAGGAGGGAGAGCTTGTCAATGAGGATGGGGATTACGTGCTGGATGTGAACAATAAGCGAATTCGCCTGAATACACTGCAGGAGACGGTGATTAACAGTAAAGGTGTCATAAGCCAGAACGGTGTGGACATTGCACAGATTCAGGTTGCGGACTTCGCTGATTACAATTATCTGTCGAAGTACGGCGAGACCTATTATCGTCCGGTAGAGGGTGCAGAACTGACCCAGAACAAGGATACGGAAATTAAGTCAGGATATCTGGAAATGGCAAATGTGCAAATCGTTTCCGAAATGGTTAATCTGATAGCCATTACCCGTGCCTATGAAAGCAATCAAAAGGTGATTCAGACCTTTGACAATACACTTGAGGTTGCTGTGACGCAGCTTGGAAGAGTTTAGTTAGTATATTGATTTGCAGGATGTTGTGACGTGGAATATACATAGATATCCGAAGGAGAGAGGAAAGAATATGGTACGCAGCTTATGGACAGCGGCAACCGGTATGATTGCCCAGCAGGTAAATGTAGATACAATAGCAAACAATCTTGCCAATGTAAATACGAACGGTTACAAAACTCAGGTAAATGAGTTCAAGACCTTGCTGTATCAGACTCTCCAGACCAGGACGACCACTGCAAACGGAGAGCAGAAGCCAACCAGTGCACAGGTGGGGCTGGGAACCAGAAATTCTGCCATAACATCAATTTTTAAGCAGGGCAGCATGATTGCGTCCGAGAAGGACACCGCCTTTGCAATTGATGGAAAAGGTTTTTTTGCCGTGCGGGGGGAAGACGGAAATACATACTATACCAGAAATGGTAATTTCCAGTTTGCTCTTGGCGGCAGTGGGAATATGCTTACTGATTCCGATGGCAGACCGGTTCTGGATACTACAGGCAAGCCGATTGTACTGGATAACAGCTATACCCTGAGCCGTGTGACAGTCAGTGCCTCCGGAGACTTATGCTATCCGGATGAGGCAAACAATGCAAAGCCCATTGGCATTACGGTAGGACTTTTCCAGTTCAACAATCCCAACGGCCTTGAGCGCCTTGCGGACAGCCTTTATGCACAGACAGCAGCAAGCGGACAGCCCATCAACGAATTTAACAATACGAACGTACAGAAAAGTCAGATTATCCAGGGTTACCTGGAAGGCTCCAATGTGCAGGTCGCAGACGAAATGGTAAACATGATTGTAGCCCAGAGAGCCTACGAACTCAATTCCAAAGCAATCACTGCCTCGGACGAAATGCTCCAACAGGCTAACAACTTACGGAGATAGCGAGTAAAGGCCACAAATCATATGCTTGCATGATGATTTGCGGATTTTACGAGCATGGCGGATGAGCGAAGGGCATAGCCCGTAGCGAATACGCCTTGTGCGGAGCACAAGCTCCGTAAGTAGGTAAGCGGAAAGCGATGTGCGGAGCACAAGCTCCGTAAGTGAATTGTGGGAACGCCTTGTGCGGAGCACAAGCTCCGTAAGATGGAAGGAGGTATCTTATATGGATATCAGTAATATAGCATCCATGTACAGTGACAAATATGCAGTGGCTGCAAATCAGTCAGCCCAGAAGCTTCAGGATAAGATTAACAGTAAAGATTATTCCGGTGCTACGGATAAGGAGCTTTTGGATGCCTGCAAGGAGTTTGAGGCATACTTTGTGGAGCAGATGTACAAAGCCATGTTGAAGACAATTCCCAAAAATGAGGAGACGTCTGCTGCCAACGAAACGATGATGGATTACTACAAGGACCAGATGGTGCAGGGAATAGCAAAGGAAACTACGGAACAAAGTGGTCTGGGCCTGGCGCAGATGCTCTATGAGCAGATGAAACGCAATTATGGTCTGGATACATCTTCCATCAATTCTGTCGGAGCTTCCGAGCTTTCGGCAGACGGGAAATAATCATAAAAATTCTCAGGCTGCTCCTTTTGGCAGCCTTCTTTTAGCCCCTGCCAGTAAGGTTCAAACGGGGTCTTATACCTTCACTTATTTTACAAATAAAGGAGAATAGATGTGGAGACAATTAACGGATATGTGGATCACATCATCTTTCAAAACAGCGAAAACGGATACACGGTTCTCAGTCTGATTTCGGAGGGTGAAGAGATTACCTGTGTGGGTATGGCAAAAGGTCTTACTCAGGGGGAAAATATATCGGCAGAGGGTGACTACATGGAGCACCCGGTCTATGGAAGCCAATTCAAATTCAGTACTTATAGGACAGTGGCTCCTACAGACAGTGCGGGTATAGAGCGTTATCTGAGCTCAGGTGCGGTTAAAGGCGTGGGAGCAGCGTTGGCGGCCAGAATTGTCAGGAAATTTGGTGAGGATACACTGCGGATTATGGAAGAGGAGCCGGAACGGCTTGCGGAGATAAAAGGAATCAGTGAGCGAAAGGCACAGGAGATTGCCCTGCAGATAGAGGAGAAAAAAGACCTGCGGGATGCGCTCATTTATCTGCAGCAATACGGCATATCCAATACCCTTGCCGTTCGTATCTATGATACCTATGGAATGAGTCTCTACGGCGTAATGAAAGAAAATCCCTATAAGCTTGCAGAGGATGTTGTCGGCATCGGATTTAAACTGGCGGATGAAATTGCGGAAAAAATCGGTATTCATACGGACTCGGATTATCGAATCAGAAGCGGTATCTTTTACACGCTTCAGCAGAGTGTTGGAGAAGGGCACTGCTATCTGCCCATGGATGTATTGCTTGACAGGGCACAGCAGCTATTAAACATAGACAAAGAATATATACGGCCTCAGATAGACAATCTGATGATGGACAGAAAAGTTATAATCAAGGAGGAAGGTGTATTTGCGGCCTCCTATTACTATGCAGAACTGAATTGCGCAAGGATGCTCGTTGAGCTGGATATACCCATGGCGGAAGCGGAGAATCTTCCTTCACAGAATGCAGCCATAGCAAAGAGGCTGGAGCAGCTGGCGGGTAATCTCGAGATGGATTCCGAGGGGTTACAGTTTCAGGCGGTGATGAAAAGTATTCAGAACGGACTCTTTATTCTCTCCGGCGGGCCCGGTACGGGCAAGACCACCACTATTAATCTGATGATTCGTTATTTTGAGGCGGAGGGGCTTGATATTTTTCTGGCAGCGCCTACGGGCAGAGCGGCAAAGCGTATGACGGAAGCCACGGGATTTGAGGCCAGAACCATCCACAGGATGCTGGAGCTGAACAGTGCATTGTCAGATGAAAATGCCAGAAGGGTCCGCTTTGAAAGGAATGAAGAGAATCCCCTGGAGGCTGACGTTGTGATTATTGATGAGATGTCCATGGTGGATATTCAGCTTTTTCAGGCGCTTTTAAAGGCGATTGCCCCGGGGACAAGACTGATACTTGTGGGGGATGTAAATCAGCTGCCCAGTGTGGGACCGGGGCAGGTACTCCGCGATTTGATTGGCAGCGGCAGGTTTCCCATGGTAGAATTGAAAAAGATTTTTCGACAGGCGGAAAAAAGTGATATCATTGTAAATGCTCATCGAATCAATAGCGGAGAGCAGATTTCCATGGATAATAAATCAAGGGATTTCTTTATGCTTGAGAGAAATGACATAAATGTCATATACAAACATATGATTCAGCTGATTCGTGATAAGCTCCCGGGCTATGTGAATGCCACACCCTTTGATATACAGGTTTTGACTCCGATGAGAAAGGGCAGCCTGGGATGTGAGACCTTAAACGGAATTCTTCAGCAATATCTGAATCCGCCGGATGCTAGGAAACGGGAGTACGTCAGCGGTTCGGTAGTCTATCGTGAGGGTGACAAGGTGATGCAGGTTAAGAACAATTACCAGCTGGAGTGGGAAGTTGTCAGCAGGTATGGCATCCCGGTTGACCGGGGAACAGGCATTTTCAACGGCGATATGGGAAGAATTTTGGAAATTAACGAGAATGCTGCCAGTCTGACGGTAGAATATGATGAACATCGCAGGGTAACATATCCTTTTGCAATTCTGGAGGAGCTGGAGTTGTCCTATGCCATCACCATACATAAATCACAGGGAAGTGAGTATCCGGCGGTACTGCTGCCGCTGCTTGGCGGTCCCAGGATGCTGTTCAACAGGAACCTGCTTTACACTGCAATTACAAGGGCAAAAAACTGTGTCACCATACTGGGAAGCAGTGATACCGTGCGGGAAATGATAGACAATACTAGCGAAAACAGGAGATATACAGCACTTGCACAGAGAATACGGGAAATATAGAAAACATAGACTTAGAGAAATGGCCGGAGATGTTGTCAGAATGGTGTATCCGTTGCACTGTCCTGTCTGCGACGATATTGTTACAGAATCAGAAGAGAGAATCTGTACCGGATGCCTTGGAGGGCTGAAGCTGCTGTTGCCTCCCTGGTGCATGAAATGCGGGAAAAAGGTGGAGGAGGGAGAGGAATATTGTGTTGACTGCAGTAGGAAAGACCATCTGTATGACAGGGGAAGAGCACTTTACGAGTACGGAAGTGCGGCGGAATCCATATATCGTTTCAAATATGGAGGCCGCAGGGAGTATGCAGAATTTTACGGCAGTGAGATGGCAGAATTTTTAGGGGACTTTATTCGGAATGTTGCTCCCGATGCACTGGTTCCGATTCCTCTTCATCGAAACAGAAAAATACAGCGAGGTTATAATCAGGCAGAGCTTCTTGCGAAAGCCATGGGGCGCAGCTTAGACGTCCCGGTCTATCCCAATCTTTTGGAACGCGTGAAGAATACGGTTCCTCAGAAAAAATTAAATCCCCATGAACGGCAAAATAATTTGAAAAAGGCTTTCAATATCACAAGAAATGATGTAAAATTAAAAGTAATTATGGTTATTGATGATATCTATACTACCGGGGCTACCATTGATGAGGCAGCAAGAGCTTTGAGAGAAGCCGGGGCCGAAAAGATATATTTCATCACCCTGGCCTGCGGAGCAGGCATTTAATGTATACAACGGAAGGATGGAGGATACTATGAATATTAGAAATTGCAGATCATGCGGCAAGATTTTTAACTACATTACCGGAATTCCCATATGTCCCATGTGCCGGGAGAAAATGGAAGCTAAGTTCCAGGAGGTAAAGGAGTATATACGGGAACATAAAGGGGCAGGTATTTCTCAGGTGGCAGAGGCCTGTGATGTTGAGCCGGCCCAGATTCAACAGTGGCTGAGGGAGGAGCGCCTGGAGGTGACGGAGGATTCAGCCTTGTTTTTGAACTGCGATGTCTGCGGAGCACCAATTCGCAGCGGGAAATATTGTGAAAAATGTAAGCTGAATATGACCAGGGAATTAAAGGATGTTATGCATTCCGCACGGGATAATGCTGCACGGCCCGGAGCTACGGGAAACAAGAGTGAGGGGAATGCCAGAATGAGGTTCCTGTGACAGGAATGTAGGAGGTTGTTATGCTGAATGAAGAGCGTGTCATACTTATGACACACATGGCATCTTATGAAAAGGGCGAGGGTAAGAAAAACGTTAAAATTGCAAACTACTTCAGAAGCGATTACGTTACGATTCAGGTGCTGAAGGCAATCGTCTGCGCAACCATTGTGTATGCTTTTGGTTTTGCATTGTATGTTTTTTATGATTTTGAAGGATTTATGCAGAACCTGTATAAGATTGATCTTTTTGCCTTTGCAAAGAATGTATTGCGTTATTATATCATAGCTGTTGTTTTGTATGCTGTCCTAACTTATGTTGTCAGCACATACCACTATATAAAGGCCAAAAAGAGTCTTAAGGTTTATTATCAAAATTTAAAAAAGCTGAATGCTCTCTACGGTGAGGATAAGAAAGAGAGTGCGTCAGCCGGAGGGCGTAAATGACGGAGTTGTTGGAAATTAAAGAAAGAATAAAAAATCTGTACAGTAAATACGAGGTCTTTATTCTGCCTGTTGTAAAGTTCTTGCTGGCATTTATTGTGCTGAATATGCTCAATGGCAAGATGGGCTATATGACGAAGCTGGACAACATTGCCATTGTGCTGATTGTTGCGTTAATGTGCTCATTTCTTCCTAACGGCTGTATTGTGCTTTTCGGCGTATTGTTCAGCCTGCTGCATATGTATGCGCTGTCACTGGAAGCTGCTGTTGTGGGGTTGTGTGTATATATGGTTGTATTTCTTTTGGTTTTCCGGCTTGGAGCCGGAGATACAATCCTGGTGGTGCTGACACCTTTGCTCTGTGCTATGAAAATACCCTATGTGATTCCGGTGGTGGCAGGTCTGTTCTGTACTCCTGCATCGGCACTTCCCGTGGGATGCGGGGTGGTGGTTTACTATCTGCTTCGCACAGTGGTTGCAGGCAGCTCGACCATAAATGCAATGGAGGATACGGAGTTTTCGGCCAAGCTGCGGCTGCTGATTGACGGAATCATCCGCGATAAGGCCATGATGGTTACCATAGCATCCTTTGCAATTACTATACTTGTTGTCTATCTGATTCGGAGAATGTCCATTGATTATGCCTGGTCGATTGCGATGATTGCAGGAGCAATGACGGATATTGTGATACTCCTGATTGGAGATCTGATATATGATACCAATATTTCTCTTGGAGGAGCACTGCTTGGTTCGATACTTGCCGTGGCCGTGGCAAAGGTTCTTGAATTTTTTGCCCGGGGTCTGGACTACAGACGGACGGAGAAGGTACAGTTTGAGGATGATGAGTACTATTACTATGTAAAGGCGGTTCCCAAAATGACACTTGTGACTCCGGAGAAAACGGTGAAGAGGATTAATCATTCACGATATGCAACACCGGATGAACGCAGGGTTATGACGGAGAGAACTGTAGCTGAAAGACCCGAAAGACACGGGAATCAGGGAGCAGGTCGCGGGGGAAGAGATTACAGAAACAGCGGCAGGAGCATTACGGTGGGGACGCCGGTATCGGAGCCGGAGGATGTGGAAGCCGACAACGACTTTGAGGAATTATTCTGATTAGAAAAAGTAGGGCGATGTGCAGATGCGTTGGTTAGAGAGGGTAACCGATTATATTAGAAACTTTTATGTTTACCGGGGAACGATAGGAGCAGGAGATATCCTGGAAATCCTTATCATTGCTTTCCTTGTGTATTATATTCTGGTCTGGATGAAGACTACCAGGGCCTGGCAGCTTCTGAAAGGCCTGATTGTCATCTGCATTTTTTTGATGCTGGCAGCGGCGATGGAAATGAGCACGATTATGTGGCTTGCCCAGAATCTGCTCAGCTTTATGGCAATCGCGCTTGTGGTGGTTATGCAGCCGGAGCTTCGTCATGCCCTGGAGGAGCTTGGAAAGAAAAATTTCTTTCCCTCAGGGCTTTTTTCCGATCCTACAAAGAAGGAGCAGGAAAAATTTTCGGAGAAGACCATCAATGAGCTTGTAAAAGCCTGCCATGAAATGTCAAAGGTAAAGACAGGTGCACTGATAGTAATTGAAAAGAATGAATCCCTGAGAGATTACGAGCGTACAGGTATAGAAGTAGACGGTCTTGTGACAAGCCAGTTATTGATTAATATTTTTGAACATAATACTCCGCTTCATGATGGTGCGGTAATCATACGCGGTAACAGAATCACATCTGCAACCTGTTACCTTCCTTTATCGGACAACCTTGGGCTCAGTAAGGAACTGGGCACCAGACACAGAGCCGGTGTCGGAGTGTCGGAGGTGACGGATTCCCTGACCATCATTGTTTCCGAGGAAACTGGCAAAATCAGCACGGCTTACGAAGGACAACTGCAACGCAATCTGAATGTTGACCAGCTCAGGGTGAAGCTTCAGCAGATTTTGAATCAGCAGACGGAGGAAAGGCCTAAGGCAAGACATATTTGGAAAGGAAGGAGCAGAGCAAAAAATGAAAAAGAAAATATTTCATAACTGGGGTCTGAAGCTGGCTTCGCTCCTGCTTGCTTTCGTCATCTGGTTTCTGGTGGCGAAGTTTGGTGACCCTATTGTTTCCGTCACCTTTCCCAATGTACAGGTAACATTGAAAAATACAGAGCTTTTAGATAACGAGAACAAGGTTTTTGAGGTCCTTGATAAAACAGATACTGTTCGTGTGACAGTTCGGATTCCCACCAGCATGAGGAGCCAGCTGAGAGCCTCGGATATTGTTGCCGAAGCAGATATGAACAAGCTGACGGATATTAATACCATTGCAATTTCATATTATATACCAAATGTAGATGCGGATTCCATTGACGGCGACCATGATTTTGTGCGTCTGTCTGTGGAGGAGCGCATGACCAAATGGATTCGGGTACAAAGCCAGATTCGTGGCGAAGTGGCTGAAAACTACATGGTGGCAGGCACCTCCTCAGACCAGAACCTGATAGAGGTAAGCGGCGCAAAGTCGGTAATAGAGAGAGTCAGCTATGCCGGTGTAGAGATTGATGTCTCCGGAGCCACCAACAATATTTCCATGAATGTAGAACCACAGCTTTATGATTCCAACGGGGAATTGCTTGAGCTGAAAGGAGTGAACCAGAACGTCGGATATATTCACATGACGGTGGAGGTTCTGGCTACAAAAGAGGTACCTGTTGAATATACGCTGACGGGAACACCGGCTGAGGGGTATATGACTACAGGAGTTGTAGAGACCAATCCCAGGACCCTGAAGATTGGCGGCACTGTTTCAGCGCTTGCCGGGGTGAACAGGGTATTGATTCCTGAGGGGATAATTGATATCACCGGACGAAACAGTGATTTGACTGTGAATCTTAATCTGAAGGATTATCTGCCGGAGGGAATCAGGCTGGCTGACGCGGCTTCCGGATCGCGAGCAACCATCACGGTTTATATCGAACCCCGCGTGGAGAAGGAACTGAAGCTGAATGCAGGCAATTTTGAAATCATCAATGTGCCGGAGGGATATACTGCCCTGTTGGTGGCTGTGGAAGAGGGAAATACGGAAGAACCTGTGAAGGTATCCTATTTATTGAAGGTTGCCGGACTGCAGAAGGAGATAAGCGCTATACAGCAGAGCAACGTAAAGGGTACCGTGGATGTGACGGAGTGGATGCAGAATAATTTTTTGGGGCAGCCTAAAACGGGAGTTTATGAGATACCTGCGATTATTTTGCTGGAACAGGAGGTTGAAATCCTGAGTGAAGTGCAGGTTCGTGTAATATTATCTAAGTTGGAGGATTTATAAAAGCATGGCGAGATTATTTGGAACAGACGGAGTGCGGGGAATTGCAAACGAGGAGCTGACACCGCTGCTTGCAATGCAGCTGGGCCAGGCAGGAGCTTACGTATTAACCAAAGAGAAGAAACATAAGCCCACAATTATGGTGGGCTGTGATACCAGGATTTCCGGGGATATGCTGGCAAATGCACTGATGGCAGGTGCCTGTTCCGTTGGTGCAAACTGTATCTTTGTGGGCGTGATTCCGACGCCTGCAGTGGCTTATCTGACCCAGAAATACAGAGTGGATGCGGGAGTGGTCATTTCTGCCTCTCACAACCCGGTGGAATTTAACGGAATTAAGTTTTTTGACGGAAACGGGTATAAGCTTCCTGATAAGCTGGAGGATGAGATTGAACAGCTGATCAGGGAAAATATGCCGGGAATTAAATTCCCTACAGGTCCCGGGGTTGGCAAGGTCAAATATAGAACGGATGCCAGGGAGGAATACATCAATCATTCCATCAAGGCTGTCCCGGTAAATCTGGACGGGATGAAGATTGTGGTAGATTGTGCAGAAGGTGCCTCGTATTATACTTCGGTGGAAGCGTTGAAGGAATTGGGCGGCAACGTTGTGGCAATACATAATAATCCTGACGGAACCAATATCAATGCTAATTGCGGCTCTACACACATGGAAGAGCTTCAGGCGCGGGTTGTGTATGAGAAGGCACAGGTGGGTCTGGCCTTTGACGGGGATGCGGATCGTCTCCTTGCTGTGGATGAGAACGGCAACATTATTGACGGTGACCGGATAATGGCTATCGTGGGAAATTACATGAAGAGCCGCGGGAAACTGAAAAATGATACTATAGTGGCAACCGTTATGAGTAATCTGGGATTTTTCCTCATGGGACAGAAGCTGGGTCTTACCATGGAACAGACCAAGGTGGGAGACAGATATGTATTAGAGAGAATGAAGGAAATTGGAGCCAGCCTTGGCGGAGAACAGTCGGGACATATTATTTTCCTGGACGAGAATACTACCGGGGACGGTTTGCTCAGCGCTTTACACCTGTTGCAGGTTATGGTGGAGACCGGGAAGCCCCTTTCCGAACTGGCAGAAATTATGGAAGTGTTGCCCCAGGCATTGGTGAATGCAAAGGTTGAGAATCATAAGAAAGATAAATATCTGGAGTACCCGGAAATTGCAGATGCCATTAAAAAGCTGGAGGAAAAGTTTGCCGGAGAGGGAAGAGTTCTTATCCGTCCTTCCGGTACGGAGCCCCTGGTGCGTGTCATGATAGAGGGCAAGGATTTGAAGCTGATTCAGAAGGAAGCAGAAAAGCTGGCAGGATTGATACAGGATGTTTTGTTTTAGAAGACTTTAGAAAAGTTTAAGAAAAGAAAGCACTTGTGAATGTCTGCCAAACATGGTAAAATATTAATAGAGAAGGTTGCTGTACAACAGCAGAAACTGGAGGGAGTCAAAATGGTAAGTCAGAAGGTAACTATTAAGAACCCTACAGGCTTGCATCTTAGACCGGCGGGTATCCTCTGTAAGGAAGCAATGCAGTTCAAGTCATTAATTACATTTTCTTTCAAAGAAAATACAGCAAATGCCAAGAGCGTGCTGAGTGTACTTGGAGCCTGCGTGAAATGCGGTGATGAGATTGAATTTGTCTGTGAGGGAGAAGATGAACAGGAAGCCCTGAAGACGTTGGTTCAAGCAGTAGAAAGTGGTCTTGGGGAATAGTTTTATAGCAGAGAAGCTGTGTGTCTGTCATAATTGCTGACACACAGTTTTTTTTTATCAGCAAATACTTGTATAACAATTGACTTACGGCCGTTGTACCGGTAAAACCGTGGCTTCTTGAGTTTTGTGATATTTTATGATAAACTGGAAAAAATAAGGATAGGAGAAGGCCATGCTATTTAATTCTATAGATTTTCTTGTATTTTTTCCTGTTGTGGTTTTGATATATTTAATATTTCCACGAAAAGGCAGATATTTGTGGTTGCTGGCAGCCAGCTATTACTTTTATATGTGCTGGCAGCCGGTGTACGCCTTACTCCTGCTGGCCTCTACCCTGATTACCTGGCTGTGCAGCTGGTGGGTTTATAAAGCCCGGAGACCGGCAGTCAGGAAAACAGCACTTGCTCTATGCATATTTGCCAACCTGGGAATTTTATTTTATTTCAAATATTATGAATTCTTTCTGGAGAACATAAACCAATTGCTCTCAGGTCTTCACATAAATATTCTGGAGAAGAAACCGGACATTCTCCTTCCGGTGGGAATTTCCTTTTACACCTTTCAGGCATTGGGATATACCGTGGATGTATACCGGGGGAAGGTGAAACCGGAGCTCAATCCGTTGCGCTATGCTACGTTTGTATCCTTCTTTCCTCAGCTGGTGGCTGGGCCCATAGAGAGATCGGAAAGTCTGCTCAGACAGATGAGAGAGGTTGATGAGAAGAAGGTATGGAATTATAAGAACATCACCGAAGGCCTGACGCTGATGGTCTGGGGAATGTTTGTGAAAATGGTGATTGCGGACCGTGTAGCTATTTTGGTAAATACAGTGTTTGACAGCTATTACCAGTATGGCACTGTCGCTCTGACTGCAGGAGCGGTAGGGTTTGCAATTCAGATTTATTGTGATTTTATGGGGTACTCCACAATAGCCGTGGGCGCTGCAAAGGTGATGGGCTTTACGCTTATGGAGAACTTTAATACTCCCTATTTCGCAGTGTCGATCAGCGATTTCTGGAGGCGCTGGCACATCTCGTTAAGCAGCTGGTTTCGTGACTATGTCTATATCCCACTGGGCGGCAACCGCTGTTCCAGGATAAGAAAATATTTCAATCTGCTGGTCACCTTCAGTGCCAGCGGGCTATGGCACGGAGCCAACTGGACCTTTGTGGTCTGGGGACTTCTGCACGGTATCTATCAGATTGTGGGAGATTTCACCAGGGGGGCCAGACAGAAGCTTTACGAAATGCTAAAGGTAAAGAAGGACAGCTTTAGCTTTAAACTGGGACAAATGCTTATCACATTTATTCTGGTAGACGTGGCATGGATTTTTTTCCGCGCGGATGAAATCAGAGATGCGGTGGGATATTGTACACGCCTGATTACAATGTGGGATCCCTGGAATTTCTTTAACCAGCATATTTATACACTTGGACTCGATGTGACGGAAATGCATGTACTGGTGGCTGCACTGGCAGCGCTTCTTCTGGCAGACCTGGTGCGTTACAGAAAGAAACAGACGGTGGACGTCTTCCTGAGCGAACAATGTCTCTGGTTCCGCTGGATTGTAATTTTTGCCTTGATGGCAGCAACTCTGGTATATGGAATTTACGGCGTTGATTTTGATTCAACTCAGTTCATCTATTTTCAGTTTTAATAATGGGAGGTTGTGAAAGTGAAAGGTGTATATATCAAACAGACCATAAAAATCATAGCCTTCTGCCTGATTGGTGTTCTGATGTTTCAATGTTTGTACAGGGTGTTTTCCTGGAAGGATACAGCCAGTGATTATCATTCATCGATGGAGACCTTCTATGAACTGGAGGAAAACAGTGTGGATGTCCTGTTTCTGGGAAGCAGTCACTGTTACTGCTCCGTGGATGTTGCAAATCTCTGGGAAAAGCAAGGAATTGCGGCATACAGTCTTTCTATATCGGGACAGGATTTATGCAGCTCTTATCACTGCCTGGTGGAGGCTCTGAAAACACAGAAGCCCAAGGTGGTGTGCCTGGAAATGTTTTATTCTGCGCTTTATGGATACGAATCGCAAGGTAATTTATATAGAAATTTATTGCCATACAGATATTCTTCTAATTTTCTTTCTGCGGTGGATGACATTGCCACGGAGGACGAAAGAAAGGACATTAAGCTGAAATGGCCCGTTATCCACACTCGTTATCGGGAGTTGCAACGGGAAGACTTTCTGAGCGAGAGAGCTGTTTATATGAGTTATTCCGTTGAGACAAACATTAAGTCGATGGACAAGCTTCCCGTATACACGGGGGAGGAGATTGTGCCGATTCATGAGGAAACGGAGAAATGGCTTAAGGAAATCATTGCATTGACACAGGAGAACGACATTCAACTGCTGTGCTTTCTTTCCCCCTTTTACATTGAGGATTATCTCTGGGTAAAATACAGGTACGTGGAAAAGCTTCTTGCTGAGGCCGGTATTCCATTCCTGAATTTTGTGGACCTTCAGAGAGAGGCGAGAATTGACAGTAAAAGTGATTTTACGGACTGGGGACATACCAATCATTACGGAGCCCAGAAGGTGACGGAATATCTGGGGAAATATTTAAAGATGAATTATACCCTTGATGATAAGCGAGGGCGCGCGGAATACGCATTATGGGATGAAAATGTGTTGGCAAGAGAGCATGAAATCCAAAATATTAAGCTAAGAAGTATCAATGAGATTGGTGAGTACATGTGCAAACTTGCAGAGCTGGATGACTATACAATCGTGTTTTCTGCCAGTGGTGACTATTATCTGGAGGGGAGCAATCTGATTGACAGAACCGGTGGGCAATTCTGGCTGGAGGAATTGATAGCGGAAGGCGGAGTAGGTGTCAGGCTGAATGGTGAGATGCTTTATGCAACCACGGAGGAACAGGGATTTATTACAAAGCTTCCCGGTGTCAGTGACTTTACCATTTCCAGAAAGGACGGAATTGACAGCATTATCATAAATGGTGTAAATTGCAGCAAAGTGACGGATGGCGTGAATATTGTGGTATATGACAATGTACTAGGCATTGTCGTGGATGCTGTGGGATTTTCAACGGAATCAATGTATACCCCTATAAGGTGACAGATTCGGAAGGTAGATATGAAGATGAGTTTACTGAGTGTTATTGTGCCCTGTTATAATGAAGAAGAGAATATCCCTTATTTTTACGAAGAGCTGATGAAGCAGGAGACTGCCTTGGCAGAGCAGGAGCTTACGATGGAAATCCTGTACATTGATGACGGTTCCACGGACAGGACAGTGGAAGAGGTCAAGAAGCTCAGGGAGAAGGATGAGAGAGTACATCTCGTGTCCTTTTCCAGAAATTTCGGTAAAGAGGCCGCCATGTATGCAGGCCTGGAGCATTCCAAGGGCGACTTTATTGTACTTATGGATGCAGATCTGCAGGACCCCCCTTCCCTGTTGCCGGAAATGTACACTTATCTTAAGGAGGGGTATGATTCCGTGGCGACCAGACGCGTCAGCCGGAAGGGAGAGCCTCCAATCAGAAGCTTTTTCGCAAGAATGTTTTATCGCCTGATGCGAAAGATTTCCAAGACAGAGATTATGGACGGTGCCAGGGACTACCGGATGATGACCCGTCAGATGGTGAATGCAATTCTATCCATGCAGGAATATAACCGATTTACCAAGGGAATCTTCGGCTGGGTCGGTTTTCGTACAAAGTGGCTGGAGTACGAGAATGTAGAACGCGCAAAGGGTGAGACAAAGTGGAGCTTCTGGAAGCTGTTTTTGTATTCGCTGGACGGGATTACCGCCTTTTCCACGATACCGTTAATGATTGCGGCTGTGGCGGGGGTTTTATTCTGCGGCTTGGCTTTTCTGATGATTATATTTATTATTGTGAGAAAGCTAATTTTCGGAGATCCTGTGTCCGGCTGGCCGTCGCTGGTCTGCATTATGTTATTTTTAAGCGGAATTCAATTTTTTTGTACCGGAATCCTGGGACAATATCTGGCGAAGACCTATATGGAGGTAAAAAGACGACCAATTTATCTGACAAAGGAAGAATTTTGATGACAATATAGCATCTTAACACTTTCTTAACGACCAAATATATTCACAAGCGCAATAAAATATGATAAAATACCATCTGTTGACAGAAAAGTGTGAAACAATTTGGTGTAGTCAAAAGGAACAGGAGGTTTTTATGGAGATTAATGCGATGAAGGATTGTGAGTTGGAAAGGTATATCACAGAGATTATGCTGGATATTGGAGTGCCTGCGCACTTAAGAGGCTATCATTATCTCAGGGATGCTATTCTGCTCTCAGGAAAGGACATGGAGCTTGTGGGCAGTGTGACAAAACTGCTGTATCCTACCATTGCAAAACACTTTAAGACAACCAACCAGAAGGTTGAACGCGCAATCCGAAATGCAATAGAGGTTTCCTGGACCAGGGGAAATACGGAGACATTTGAGAAAATGTTCGGGTATTCAGCATCATCGGGAAGGACGAGACCTACTAACAGTGAGTACATAGCCCGTATAGCAGACAAGATTCGACTTGATATTAAAGCAATGTAAGCATAGGAAGGATTAGAAGCAGCCGGTAATTTTTACCGGCTGCTTTGGCTTGTGTACCCATGGAAAGTATGGTAAAATTATCATAATCAAGGCAGGAGAAAAGGATGCGCAGAGACTATTGTGCCATGGATTTGGCAGTTACTTTTATCATATTTATCATTGGTGCATCGGAAGCAGCACATCTTCTGGGGGCTTTTATACGAAAACCTCTCGCGGAATGTGCTGTTTATCTGGCAGTATTTGCAGGGGTGGCATGTGTGGCGCTGGTTCTGCTCTGTATATGGCATCACAGAGGGAGGCGGAAAACCATAAGCAGGTATTCTGTCCTTCTGCCTGCCGGAAAAGATGTAGTGATGCTTGTTGTCATAATGCTTTTTATGATATCTCAGATGCTGTTTATCCTAATGGGCAAAGGGGCATACAGACAGGGAGATATCACTGTTGAAACAGTGGGCAGCTTTCTTCAGACAGGCAGTATTCATGGAGTGAATCCCATGACGGGCAATCCCTATACTTCAGGAATGCCCTTTAGATGGAAGGTATTATGTCTTCCCACATTGTATGCCTGCCTTAGCGATACGTTTCTTCTGGAACCATCTGTTCTGGTGAAGAAGGTGATACCTGTTGTGGTACTTTTCGTAAGCTATGCTGCCTATGGCTGCCTGGCAAGAAGTCTTTTTCCGGATAACAGGAGTAAGAGATTGCTTTTTATGACGATAACAGCACTGCTTATCTGGGTAGGAGATTACAGGCTCGGTATGGATGGTTTTGGTCTCCTGCGTGCAGGATGGCAGGGAGTTACCATACGTAATACCATTTTGGTACCCTATACAGTCTCTTTGTGCCTTCGCAGGAATTATCTCCATGCGATTCTTTGTTGTCTTGCAGAAGCGTGTGTGGTCTGGACATGCTTTGGTCTCGGAGCATGCGCGTTTGTGACGGCAGGCTTGGCACTTGCCACACTGGTCCTTTCCGGAGGGAGTGCGGAAAGAAAAGCAGGAAATGATATAAGAGGGGAGGGCGTTGAATGACGGAACTCCTGAAAACAGCCTGGCAGGGCTGGATTGATTATACGATGTACGGAAAGCTCGCGGCTCTTCTGCTGGTATCGTTGCTTTTTTTGAGAGCTTATTATGAAAAGCTTAAATATAAAGAACTATGGATATACAGTATATTTGCCACAGTGTGCTGCATGCTGCCCATGACGGCAGCTGTGCTGATGCTTTATCAGACAAGATTTTATGAGTACAGATGGATATGGAGTATGGTTCCCCTGACGGCTGTGATTGGTTATGCAGTTACGGTTTTTTTGACAGAGTATCTTCCGGAGCAGGGACAAAAGGGAAAAAAGAAGATTATACCTGCAGCGGTTCTTCTACTGGCTGTTTTTTTGCTGAGCGGAAGTCTGGATTCTTCCCTGTATGCAGCTGAAGGGCAAAAGGAGCAGGAGCACGTGGAGGCGGTGCTTGCAAACTTAAGAAACCGGCGGCAGGACAGGGAGCTTGTTTTGTGGGCCCCCAGGGAAATTATGGAATATGCCAGAGAATATGACAGTAGTATCAGGCTTCTTTACGGACGTAACATATGGGAACCGTCATTAAATGTGTACATTGACGATGTGTATACACCGGAAATAGTTGAACTGCAGTGCTGGATGGATGCACCTGAATCCGGAAAGGAAAGGGAGGGGGCTGATGCGGGAACGGCTGATGTGATGAATTATCTGACTATAGCTTCCGAAAAGGGCGTAAACTGCATTTTACTTCCGGAGAACACAGAAGACGACACGGTGAAGCTCCTGGAGAGTTACTGGAATACAAAAGGGGAAGCCCTGGATGGTTATTATCTTTTTGTAAAGTGAGGAAGTAATAGGAATGGATCTTGTCAGTATTATTGTTCCGGTATATAATGCGGAAAAGTTTATTATAGAAACCATAGAGTCGGTGGAGGCTCAGACCTATTCCCGGTGGGAATTGCTGCTTGTGGAGGATTGTAGTACTGACAGTACAGTCGCTTTACTGGAAAAGTACCTGGGAGAGAAAAATGACAGTCGTATCAGGCTGATACGTCAGCCTTTCAATGCAGGAGCGGCTGAGGCGCGCAACCGGGGAGTAAGAGAAGCCGTGGGAAGGTATATTGCCTATCTGGATGCAGATGACCTCTGGATTCCCGAGAAACTGGAGCATGAGCTGGCTTTTATGAAAAACGGAGATATCGCTTTTGCGTTTACGGGTTATGAGTTCGCCGACGAATTGGGAGTCGGTACGGGTAAGGTGGTTCGTGTGCCAAACACCCTGAATTATCGTCAGGCATTGAGCAATACAACAATATTTACAACAACGGTGATGTTTGATACGGAAAAGATTGACAGGGAATTGCTGGTCATGCCTCATATTAAGAGTGAGGATACGGCACTCTGGTGGAAGATACTCAGAAGCGGATACACGGCTTACGGATTGGACGAAAATCTTGTAAGGTATCGCCGCCCGGGTAAATCCCTGTCTTCCAATAAGCTGGAAGCATTGCGGAGAATCTGGAATCTGTACCGGAAGGCTGAAGGTCTGGGCATTCTGAGCAGCGCATGGCACTTCTGCTTCTGGGCGGTGCGTGCCCTGAAAAGGCGCGTCTAGTATGTACTTATCCGCGTAAATGTGGTAAACTGTGTAATATAGGGATACTGAGCGGAATTAACGGAATCGGAGGATTCGGATTTTGAAAACTGCAACTAACGAGGAGAAGCTTCGTAAGAGAGAGACCTTTAAGCGATTAATAAACCTTAGTCTGGTGTTTATCTGTTTGGCATTGGAAGTGGGAGTTTTTGCTTATCACTGGTGGTTCTATTACCGTTTGTGTCTGGTGGAGGATTTGAGATACCTCTGGTCCAGAGCCACTTTGGCAGAACTGGCGCTATATTCTACTATTCTTCTGCTGTTTTCCGCAACTTATGGAGGAATGAGGCTGGGTTATCAGAAGAATGCCGAGATTATTTTCTCCCAGGTTCTGTCTACCCTGCTGGCCAACCTTGTACTTTATATCCAGCTGTCAATCATGGCACGGCAATTATTTGTACCTGATGTATTTATCACAATGATGGCGGAGCAGATGGTTATTGTCATCGTATACATCAATATTGCAAACAGAATTTATAAGTATATTTTTCCGCCGAGAAAGCTGTTGCTGATTCATGGGGATCGTCCTATAGAGAGTATTTGCAACAAATTTCAGACCAGGAAGGACAAATATATTATCACCAGGACGCTGAATGTAAATATCGGCTATGAGGCATTGTGCAAAGAAATCATGAGTGCCTACGAGTCAGATGAATGTAATGCGGTAGTTTTGGGGGACATCACTCTGGAGGAAAGGGGCCCTCTGCTGAAATTCTGCTATGGTCATTCCATCCGTATCTATATCCAGCCTAAAATAACGGATGTTATACTAAGCGCCTCAGAGGAGCTTCATGTGTTTGACAGTCCGCTGCTGCTGACCAGGGAGTACAGTCTTACCATGGAGCAGCGGTTTGTGAAGCGAACCATTGATATAGTGTGCTCTCTTATTCTGCTTATCATTGCGTCTCCGATTATGCTTGTAACGGCACTGATTATCAAGTGCTACGACGGCGGTCCGGTGTTGTACAAGCAGGTACGCTGCACCCGGGACAGAAGGGAATTTAAGATACTGAAATTCCGCAGTATGAGGACAGATGCGGAAAAGGATGGTGTGGCACGTCTGGCGCAAAAAAATGACAGTCGTATCACTCCAATCGGCAGGATTATCAGAAAGTGCCGAATTGATGAGCTGCCTCAGCTGATTAATATTTTGCAGGGGGATATGTCTTTCATCGGCCCCAGGCCTGAGAGACCGGAGATTATTGAGAAATATATGGAGGTTATGCCTGAGTTTGCGTTCCGTATGAAGGTAAAAGCGGGGCTGGCTGGTTTTGCACAGGTGTATGGTAAATATAATACCACTCCCTATGATAAGTTAAAACTGGATTTAACATATATTGAAAACTATTCCGTATGGCTGGACTTGAAGCTAATGATGCTGACTTTGAAGGTTCTCTTCTGGCCGGATAGCACGGAAGGTGTGGATGCAGAACAGATTACTGCTCTGGAGTCTGAGGAACGGGAGTCGGATTTGTAGGAGCAGATGTAGGGCAGGTTTGCCTGAGGTGAGGTAAAAATGAAGGTACTGTGGCTCTGTAATGTAATGATGCCGATGATAGCGGAACATTTTTCTCTGGAGGCTACAAATAAAGAAGGATGGATTTCCGGTCTTGCCGACATAGTACTCCGAAGACAGGGGGAAAACGGTATCGAACTGGCAGTGGCATTTCCTGCTCCCGATGAGCTGTTTGAAGCTGACAGTGAAGTGTGCAGACATGAGATATTGTTACAGGGTGTCCCTGTGCCTTGTTACGGTTTTCGGGAGAAGATCGCCCGGCCGGAGGTGTATGAGGCTGCGTTGGAGGACCGAATGAGAGTCATTCTGGATTCGTTTCAACCGGACATTGTACACTGCTTTGGAACCGAATATCCCCATACACTGGCTATGTGCAGGGTGTTTCCCGTGAAAACAAGATTGCTTATCGGCATACAAGGCCTTTGTACTTCCTGCGCTGCTGCTTACTTTGCGGATATGCCGGAGAGTGCAGTTCAAACGGTTACCTTCAGAGATTTTCTGAAGAAAGACAGTATTCTTCAGCAGCAGCAGAAGTTTACAGAGCGGGGAAAAATGGAAAGGGAAGCCATAAGCCTTGCCGGGAACATCACAGGAAGAACGGAATGGGATCGGTTTTATGGGAAGGAGTGGAATCACTCTGCAAGATATTATTGCATGAATGAGACCCTGCGCCGGGATTTCTATGATACTGTCTGGAAAAGAGAGAATTGCGAAGAACATTCCATTTTTGTCAGCCAGGGGGATTATCCCATAAAAGGACTTCATTATATGCTGGAGGCGCTTCCGGGGATATTGGAGCGATATCCGGATACAAAGCTATATGTGGCAGGCAACAGCGTGGTAGAGTTTGATACCATAAAACAGAAGCTGAAATTGTCCGGGTATGGAAAGTACCTGAGAAGCCTCATGAAGCTTTATCAGCTGAAGGACAAGGTTGCATTTCTGGGCAGGCAAAACAGTGAGGAAATGAAGCAACGATATCTGAAAAGCCACCTATTTGTGTGCTGTTCGTCCATCGAAAACTCGCCCAATTCCCTGGGTGAGGCAATGTTGCTCGGAATGCCCTGTGTCAGTGCTGATGTGGGAGGAATTCCCAGTATTTTTGTGAACGGCGAAGACGGGATACTGTACGAGGGCTTCAGAGATGCCGATAATAGATTTTATAACAAGCGTAATTTAAATTTGCAAAGTGGTGACAGTATCCCTAAAAGGCTGTGTAATGCAGTTATTGAAATGTGGAGTGATGAGGAGAAAATGGCATATTATTGTCGAAATGCAAGAAAACATGCAGAAAAAACCCATAACAGAGAGCAGAATTATGTAAAAATGACGGAAATATATGCAGATATATATGCACAGCGGGAGGATGGAATTGAATAAGGTCTGCGTCATGGTATCCAATTATCTGAACCATCATCAAATTCCTTTTTGTAATGCGATGTATCAGTTGCTAGGGGGGAGTTTTGTATTTGTCCAGACGGAACCTGTGGAAGAGGAGCGCATCCGTATGGGATGGAATGAAGCTCCCATGGAGCCTTATCTGAAACTCTTCTATGAAGAACCGGAGGTTTGCAGACGTCTTATCAGGGAGGCAGAAGTAGTTATTTTTGGCGGAACGGATGATGAGAGCTATATAGAGGAGCGGTTGGAAAGTGGGAAGCCGGTCATCCGGAACAGCGAGCGCTTATATAAGAGCGGGCAGTGGAAGGCGATATCTCCCAGAGGACTGAGAAAGAAGTACCATGACCACACCAGATACCGTAAAGCACAGGTATACTTATTGTGTGCAGGGGCTTATGTTCCATCAGATTTTCATATAGTTCATGCATATCCCGGCAAAATGTTCTGTTGGGGCTACTTTCCCGAGACAAGGCACTACGACATAAATGCCCTGCTTGCAGGGAAGGGCTATGCTTCCAAAGAATCCGGGTCAATTCCTTATCTACTCTGGGCAGCCAGAATGATTGACTGGAAGCATCCGGAGCTGGCGGTGGAGACTGCGGAATACCTGCGGTCACGGGGGCTGAAGTTTCGGATGGATATGATTGGCGGCGGCGATCTCAGGGAACAGACGGAAGCCATGATTAGGGAAAAAGGCCTGGAGTCTTATGTGAGTCTGCTTGGTTTTATGAGACCGGAGCAGGTGAGGGAACGCATGGAAAAGGCAGATGTGTTCCTGTTTACCAGCGACAGACAGGAGGGCTGGGGCGCTGTGGCCAATGAAGCAATGAACAGCGGCTGTGCCCTGATTGCAGACCATATGATTGGAGCCGTGCCCTATCTTGTCAGACATGGGGAGAACGGGTATGTATACAAGGACGGCTGCAGACAGGAATTGTTTACTCTGGCAGAGCGTCTGGTGAAGGACAGGAAGCTGTGCAGTCGGCTGGGGTACAATGCTTATCAGACAATCACGGAAAGCTGGAATGCGGAGAATGCTACGGAACGGCTGGTGCGACTCTGTATTGACAAAGGTCTGCTGCCGGAGGAGGCGGTTGGGCTGCCCAACGGGAGGGTGTCAAAGACCATGAAACCCGAAGTGACGGAAAGGGATGAAGAGCCCAAATCAGATGTAGCGGATGGCAGAAACGACAGAACAGCAGCCCTTGGTGCCGGTCCCTGTGAACCTGCTCCCGTAATTTCGGAGCGCAGGATGTACAGGTTGCTGACGGAAGGAAAGGCAGGCTTATAGACCTTGGACAAAATTAGTATCATTGTGCCTATATACAACATTATGGAATATCTGCCCCGATGTGTGCAATCCCTCCGGGCACAGACCTATCAGAACCTTGAGATTCTGTTGGTAGATGACGGCTCCACTGACGGAACGGGGGAACTATGTGAGGAGCTGGCGGGAGAGGATGAGCGCATCCGGGTCTTTCACAAAGCCAACGGAGGCTCTTCCTCCGCCCGCAACTACGGACTTGCCAGAGCCACCGGGGAGTTTATCGGTTTCGTGGACAGTGACGACTATGTGGAGCCGGATATGTATGAAAGACTTCATGAGGCCATTGTCAGATATGGTGTCAGGGCAGCCCAGATTGGCCGTGATGAGATTACTCCCGAGGGGGAAAGACTTCCGGATATCTGTATACCGCCCAAGGAGCCGGAGTTAGTTTGTACGGATAAGTTTATGGAGGAGCTTCTGATGCATCGCGGCGACTGCTCCTTCTGCACCAAGTTGATTTCGGCAAAACTGTTTGAGGACGAAAGGAACCGCTTTCCAGAAGGGGTTTTAAATGAGGATTTTCATCTGCTGGTTCTGATGCTGGAGGAAATAGGGACCATTGTTTCCCTGCCCGGCTACGGCTATCATGTTTTTTATCGTGTGGGCAGTAATTCCAGGAAAGAAAGCAGCGATATTTTTTCAAGGGTTTTTGCTGACAGTGTGGAAAATGCTGATATGGCAGCGAAGCTTGTAGCGGAAAAATATCCGCAATTATCAGAGATTTCGTTCCGCTTTGGGGTCTTTCAGAGAATTGAGTATCTGCTGCATATCCCCATTAAGCAGATGACAGCTGATAATGAGATGTATCAAAAAACAGTAAGATTCCTGCGCAGAAACTGGTTGAAAGCCATGAAAAATCCTGTGCTGACCAAAAAGAATAAGCTGTACCATACGCTTTTTGCAATCGCACCAAAAGGAATACGAAAACTGCACCGCCTGAAGCTTTGTTGCTGCAGGAAATAATATAGTGAGGAGATTTATGAAGAAACACAAAGGACAACTGAGACTGAAAAAATGTATATTGGTCCTGGTGATTGCCGCCCTGCTGGCAAATTTTTACGGTTTACCCGGAGGAGTGGTATTTGCGGCAGGAGAAGTGACAAGACTGCTTTGTGCGGAGGAGCTGGATGAGGAGACCATTCAGTGGCTGGATGAGGCAGGAGAGGCCCTCGGCGCTCTGGCCGCGGAGCGGGATATGATGGCGCTGGTCTACCTGGCAGACAGTTATCCGGTGAAGGAAGCACCGTCGTCGGAAAGCGGGACCACAGTCACCGTACGTAGCGGACAGCAGGTCAATATTCTGGACTTTTGCATAGACGAAGAGTTTGAACTTTGGTATTATGTACGCCTGGAGTATAAGGGCACAGATTATTACGGCTACGTTCAAAGGGCATATCTTGCGGTTTCTGATGCCCGTTTTTTAAACTGGGAACAGGAATACGGAATGAGCTTTGGTACTACCTATGCTCTGGAAAGTGGCGAAGGTTATGTGGACATAGAGCAGTTTCCCGAGAGCTACAGACAGCCGCTGACAGCCCTGAAGGAACAGCATCCGAACTGGACCTTCGTAAAGATGAATACAGGTCTGGATTGGAACACCGTGATAGCGGAGGAAATGAAGGGCGGAAAGAGCCTGGTTTATTATACTTTCCCTGACTGGGCAAAAAACGGTCTTTATGATCAGGGCACCTGGTATTATGCAACGGAGGATGTGCTGAAAATCTATATGGATCCCCGAAACGGACTGACAGAGGATGCCATTTTCCAATTTGAACAGCTGACCTATAATGAGGAGTATCACACTCTGGAGGCGATAGAGCAGTTCCTTCAGAACACCTTCATGGGGGGAGATACGCCGGCACCGGGGATGGATTATATGCCTTTTTCCTATATGTTTTGGGTAATCGGCAAGGAAGAGTGCAGAAAGGTAAGCCCCTTTCATCTGGCAGCCAGAGTCCTGCAGGAGCAGGGAAGCCAAGGAGGCTCCAGATTAATTTCCGGTGTGGAACCGGGATTTGAAGGCTACTATAATTATTTCAATATCGGAGCAACAGGACAAAGTGTGGACGAGGTGGTTACCAATGGTCTGACATATGCCAAAAACCATTGGCAGCAGGGGGCCTATTATTCCGTTCTCTACGGTGCGGATTTCATATCGGGCAATTATATCAAAAAAGGACAGGATTCCCTTTATCTGCAGAAGTACAACGTAAATCCCGACGGAGCGTATGCACTCTATACACACCAGTACATGCAGAATATTTCAGCACCTACCACAGAGGGAAGGAGCATCCGGAGACTGTATGAAAGTGCAAACGCACTGGAAAGTACGTTTGTGTTTAAGATTCCGGTGTTTGAAAACATGCCGGCCAAAGCTTGCTCAGCTCCCGGCACCGAACCCGAGGAGCCGGAAGAGAATCTGGAGTTTCAGCTTACCCTGCCGGAGGGGTATACAGGCAACTCCGTCTGGCTGGATGGGGTGGAGTGCAGTGGTGAGGAGGCTGACGGAAAGCTCACCGTGGTTGCACCCGGCAATTACATCCGTACTGCCGTGATGTATAAGTACAATACATCCGGAGTGCCTACAGGCATGTATGTCTGGAGCCTGGATTTTGCAGACGGTGCTTATACCGTCACGTCGGAGCCGGAGCTGGAGGACCTGTTGACCTATCATGGTTTTTCCATAAGAATTACAGGGAAGTCGGGAATCCGATATAAATCCGGAATTTCCGCAGATACGAAGAACAGGCTGATTGATGGAGGAATAAACGGATATCAGCTGAAGGAATACGGCACCCTGGTTATGAACAATGCCAACAGGCAGACCTATCCTATGGTTCTGGGAGGAACAAAGGTAAAAAGCGGTATGTCCTACGGGACAGATGCCAACGGCAATCCGGTGGATATAACCTTTGAAACCGTGGACAACAGACATCGGTTTACTTCCGTGTTGGTGGGGTTGCCGGTGGAGCAATATAAGACCGAATTTGCGTTCAGAGGATATGTTGTATTGGAGAAGAATGGAACCCCTGTGACCATATACGGGCCGGTTATGGCCCGCAGCATCTATGCGCAGGCACAAAGATATATTGCAAACCAGACCTATGAACCGGATACGGAACCCTATAATTTCCTTCAAAAGATAATAGCAGATGCTGATGCACTAGAGGCGGAGGGCACGGAATGAAAAGAAAAAATATACTAAAATTGATAAATATAGTTGCGTTGATATGCATTACATTACCCGGCTGCGGCGTCGGAACACTTCAGTCGTCGGATACTGTAAACAGTTCTGCTCAGAGCCCCGGGTCAGCCGGCTCTGAACCCCTTACCTCGGAGACTACGGTGACGGTGGGAGCAGCTAATGCTGGTGCAGACCATGAGACAGATATGTCTCTTAAACTGTTGTGCAGTACCAGTGGTTTATCGCCGGAAGAGGAAGCACTGGCCATGGAGTTTATGACGGAATTATACCGCAACATAGAGCTGGATGAATATGTGGGAGAATGCATTCATGTAGTCAGCAATGATACCTGGTATCAGGTTCTCACGGGCAATATGATTGAAGGCACCAGAACTTACACACTGCAGCAGAATGGTCTGCCGTTGATGTCTGTACAGGTGGGATATGATTTTCAAGGCGAATTTTATTCCAATATTTGCTACAAAAGTGAGGAGAAGATGACCCTGCTGAAGCAGGAGGGAAAAGTGACACAGCTGATTCAGGCAGAAATCACGGATAACAATCTGGACGGAAGCTATGAGATGTGGCAGATTGACAGTGAAAGCGGCGATATCAGGCAGGAAAGCGGTAGCTATGCCATGGGAATTCCCGTGGGTAAACACACTGTTTCGGTGCGGGAAGGAACAGGAGAGGGCGATGCCTTCGACCTCTGGAACATGCGGGAGAACTTTGCCTATCAGACGGAGGTAACATATTATGACGAGGAGGGCAGGGAGACCACAGCTCCGACAGAGCCTACCCCTGCCCCTTCACCGACTGCAACACCCAAGCCTACCACAACGCCCAAGCCCACGGCAACACCCAAGCCCACGGCAACACCGAAGCCTACTGCCACGCCGACCCCGGCACCGACTCCAACACCTACGCCAGCGCCCACGCCTGCACCGACTCCAACACCTACGCCTACACCTACGCCGGCGCCCACGCCTACACCCACGCCAGCGCCCACGCCTACACCCACGCCGGCGCCCACGCCTACACCTACGCCGGCGCCCACCCCAACACCTGCACCGACTCCTACTCCGGAACCGGAGATTGAGTGGTCTCCGGACGACCTGTAAAACAAGGACTGTGCAAGCTTTACAAAGTGTGATATGATACGATAGGTTTAGCAATTTGAATGTGGGAGTGAGTGAACCCATGGAACAAAATAAAAGAGAGAATAACTTTCTGAAAATACCGGTCAACAGAATTATAGCGTTAATCATTATGGATGCGGTGAGCGTGCTCGTCGCATCCTTTACGGCGCTATTTATCAGATTTGAATTCAGCTTTAAGGAGATAGATACCGTCTATTTACGGCATTATGAGAAGGTTATTATTCCAAGCATCCTGTTTACGCTGTTGTTTTATTTCATCTGGAAACTGTATAAGAGTGTGTGGCGCTATGCCAGTGCAAATGAATTGATTAATATTTTCTTTGCAACCAGCTGCTCTGCTGCAGCAACGTGTATTTATTGTACTTTTTCAGGAAATACGCTACCCAGAAGTGTGTATGTCATCTATTGGTTTTTGCTGACGGCGATGACCTGTTTTGTCAGGTTCGGCTACCGCATCCTAAGAGTACTGCAGAATAAACGCAGAATTCTGTCTGAGAGGAAGAGCGGAGTCAATGTCATGATTATCGGTGCCGGAGCAGCGGGCAACATGATACTGAAGGAAATTGAGAGCAGTCAGTATCTGAACCTGTTTGCAAAATGCATTATCGATGATAATGTGGGCTGTCATGGTAAGATTATGCGCGGTGTTCCCGTGGTAGGTGGTAGGGATAAAATTCTGGATGCGGTTCAGCATTACAGCATTGATGAGATTATTTTTGCCATTCCCTCTGCATCTCCCCAGTTAAAAAAGGAGATTCTCGATATCTGTAAGGAATCGGGCTGTAAGCTGAGGAGCCTGCCGGGAATGTACCAGTTGGTCAGCGGAGAGGTATCTGTCTCAAAATTAAAGGAAGTGGAGATAGAGGATCTTCTTGGCAGGGAGCCTATACGAATTAATACAGAAGAAGTGCTGGGCTTTTTGAGTGGCAGAACGGTTCTGGTAACCGGCGGAGGTGGCTCCATCGGAAGTGAGCTGTGCAGACAGATAGCTGCCCACAGCCCCAGACAGCTGATAATTCTGGATATCTATGAAAACAGTGCCTATGAGATTCAGCAGGAGCTACTGCGCAAATATCCGAACCTGAACCTTGTGGTACTGATTGCCTCTGTCCGCAACACCAACCGCATGGAAGATATCTTTGCAACCTATCGGCCTGAGATTGTGTACCATGCGGCTGCCCACAAGCATGTACCTCTGATGGAAACCAGTCCCAATGAAGCCATCAAAAATAATGTGATGGGTACCTACAGAACTGCTCAGGCGGCAATAAAATACGGCACCAAAAAATTCGTCATGATTTCCACGGATAAGGCAGTAAACCCCACCAATGTCATGGGGGCATCCAAGCGTATCTGCGAGATGATTGTGCAGATGATGAACCGTAAGTCCGATACCAATTTTGTGGCGGTGAGATTCGGGAATGTGCTTGGAAGCAATGGAAGTGTGATTCCTTTATTTAAAAAGCAGATTGCAGAGGGAGGTCCGGTTACTGTTACTCATCCGGACATCATCCGTTACTTTATGACCATACCGGAAGCGGTATCCCTGGTTTTGCAGGCGGGAGCCTACGCAAAAGGCGGCGAAATCTTTGTGCTGGACATGGGAAAACCGGTGAAAATTCTTGACCTCGCCACGAATCTGATCAAGCTTTCCGGTTACAGACCGGGAGAGGATATAGAAATCAGGTTTACCGGTCTTCGTCCGGGGGAAAAGATGTACGAGGAGCTGTTGATGGACGAGGAAGGGCTGAAGAAGACAGCGAACAAAATGATTTTTATCGGAAAACCTATTGAGTTCGATGCGGATGTATTTGAGAAACAGCTGGAAAAGCTGATTGCGGACGCAAAGAGGGAAGATAAGGATATTCGTGAGAAAATCCGGGAGATTGTACCCACATATCATCCGGAGAAGGAATGAAAACAGCTATGAAGACGAATCGTAGGCAGACATGTCGACGCATAACCTTCTGTATACTGGCGGGAATACTGATAGGCTTCTGTTATGCAGCGGGAAGAGAATTAGACAAATATCAGCTGGTGTTGGGCAATAGACCTTTTTTGATTAGCTGGCTGAAAAGTACAATGGTGGCTATCGTTATCGTTTCCTGCGTATGGTTTCTGCTGTACAAATTGGAAATGATACAGTGCGGAAACGTCCGATGCGATAGAAGCCGGCATGAGAAAGGTCTACTAGGGGAGAAATCAGGAAATGCCAGGCAGAATGAGAAACCTATGAGTATAGGTTTACAGGTTATTTGCATGGTTTTTCTTTTCCTGTGTTGGCTGCCTGCTTTGTTGTCCATGCTGCCCGGAGCCTTTTCTTATGATGCCGCAGAGGAGTGGCTTCAAGTACAGTCAGGTATGATAACCTCCCATCACCCCGTAGCCCATGTATTGCTGTTGGGCGGTCTGACGGAAGGCTTTTACAAACTGATAGGAAGCTATAACGTCGGTATCACTATTTATTCTGTTATTCAGATGCTTTTTATGGCATTTACGTTTTCTGCTACAATTCGTTTCTTACGGGAATACGGAATCCCCCGGATATTTTGCGGAGTGACTTTGATATTTTATGGTATTTCACCCATATTTCAACTGTTTTCCATTTGTGCTACAAAGGATATTTATTTTACCTGTTCAGAGCTGTTCTTATTTATGTATCTTGTGAGATTTTGTACGAAGAAAAAGGAATTACTGTCAGATAAACGCAAGGTTACCTGTTTCGGATTGGCTGCACTGGGAACAATGATATTCAGAAAAAACGGCGTATATATTGTTGCCTTGATGGCGATAATTCTCGCCGTTGTCTCTGTGAAGGAATGGCGTAAGTACAAGAAAAGCTTTTTACGACTGATTCTGATCAGCCTGATTCCCTATATAATATACACAGGACCTGTATACAAAATGCTGAGGGTTACGCCCGGCGGAGTGCAGGAAATGTTATCCGTACCTTTGCAGCAGATGGCTATGGTCTACTACTATAATACCTCTCAGCTGCCCACAGAGGATTTGGATATTCTCTATCAATATGTTGAGGAAGAAGCGCTTCGAAGTTATTCCATGACTTGCGCGGATCCGGTTAAGAAAGATTTTAACGGGGAGAGATTTAAACAGGCTAAGATGCCCCTCCTGCGTCTGTGGATACGCTGGGGGGTACAATACCCGTTGACCTACGTATCTGCATTTTTGATCAATACGGTAGATTTTTGGTATCCGGCAGCAGTTGTGGACGGATACTATTCGGAAACGCAAAGCAGTCTGTTTGAGTATCAGGTGAAGGAGCCCGGAAAAGAGATTGTTCTTCTGCCGGGGCTTCATAAATATTATGAGTTTGTAGCTTATGACCGTACCTTGTTTGAGAATCCATTCTGGCTGTTTCTCGTCAGTCCCGGCTGGTATTTCGTCTGCTGGCTTTGTGGCTTTCTTTATTTATGGTGTGAAAGGAAATATCATTTATTTGTGCCAATACTGATGTTTGCCCTGCATTTTCTTACAGTCCTGCTCGGCCCCATGGCACTTGTAAGGTATGTGCTTATATTTTATTTTGCGTATCCGTTGCTGCTTGCCATGCTTATGTTTGCGGGGAATTACTGTCCTCCTCCATCTGAATCAGAAGAGGATACTGCAGTAGCAGAAGTACAAAAGCCATAGGATAATCCCAATAGATTACCTCCGTCAGCATGACAAAAGCCAGAAAAGCATCCCAAAGGAACAGAAACAGGATTGTATTGTCTTTCCTGATAAATCTTTTTGCTGCATGTGCCGTGGAAGTAAAAAACCAGATGATGAGGGATACTCCGGCCAGCCAGCCGTATGAGAATATCCATTGTGCATACTGATTGTGGGCGTGATAGTAGTTACCATCCGTAAAAATAAACTGCATTTCACCCTTCCCTATTATCGCGGAGTTTCTCAGTGCTTCCAGAGGCAGGGAAAGGCGGTAGGAGGTCAATTCATCCAGTGCCGTCCAGACAGAATCCTGGGGGAAATAATGATAATAAGAAATACCTTCGGTAGCACGTAATATACCATCACGCCAGAGAAGCAAGCGGTTTCTTAATACTTCCGAAGTAATGGCATTAATGGTTTCCTCGTCTGTGGATTTTAACCATGATAATCCTGCAATACCTATCAATGATATGACAATGAACATTCCCAGAATGAGGAGTCCTCTTTGGAAACATTTTTTTGAATTGCCGGTCGGCCAGAAGATAAAAGCTATCAGAATAACACCGATAATACCCATTTCGGCGGTTCGGGCAGCAAACATGGATACTGCCCACAAAGGATAAATAGTAGCAGTAAGGCAGAGTAGCCATTTTAGTATAGCATATTTTTTATCGCATTTTATCCGAACCAGCCAGTAAATTACACATACAAATGCGCCTGCACAGAAAATTCCTATGGGTCCGGGGGTGAAAAAGATGCCATAATACTTTCCACTTAATACACCGGCATCATAGGGGATCTTGATTAAGCATTTCGTAAACATAACAGCAAAGGCTGCATACCAGGAGACCGAAACGCAGTCCGTAATCCATACCCACTGTTTCCTGTCAATCGGGGTCAGATAAAAGAGAAGGAAAGGACAAATAAGAGGCAGGGATATATGGAATGCAAATCCTAATGCAAATGCAAAGGATAGGAGAAAGATTCCCACATAGAAACGATAATTCCTATTCAATTTCGTAATTCTTCCGGTACGAATCATATCTACCAGAATAATCAGAAACAGTCCCCATGCAATGCTTTTTGAGGTTGTTGCATTTTTCCAATCTATACCGTAATCTACGGCATTAATATAATTATATGCAGCCATGATATAAATGAGAGTCGTGCCCAGAATGGGAAGATTCAACAGAGACACCTTTCTGACCAGGATGGTAAAAATGAGAAAATAAGAGATTGCCCTGTACTCATAAAAATCCCTGTGAACCTGGAATGCCGTATCCCTTCCGTAGGTCAGGTTTGTGAAGCATTTTGTCAATAAAAACAGGGAAAGAAGGGTGATAATACACTGCAAAATGTTGGTCTCGTTTTTTAGCCATGTTAATTTTAGATTCAAGAAGTGTTTGAATTTAATCATATTTAGCTCCCGGTGTAATTTACAAAAAATGTTATGAATTATTTTATCTGTCAGATTAGATTATAATACAATAATGGTCTTTAAAAAGCAAGTTTACATAATTCATGATATTGTCCGGTATATACACCGGAAGTTATTTGTGATATACTTTATACAAAGCATTGCCATGAAAAGGATGAAGTACAATGTATAAGTCAGTTAAAGCTTTTGTGGACAGAATTATGGCATTTCTGGGGCTGGTTCTTCTGTCTTCTGTATTCTTGATTTTGATAATAGCCATAAAGCTGGACTCCAAAGGACCGGTCCTCTTCAAACAAAAGCGTGTGGGGATTCATAAGAAGCATTTTAACATCTTGAAATTTCGGACCATGCGTACCGATACACCCAATGATACCCCTACGCATCTATTGGAGAATCCGGAACAGTATATCACCAAGGTAGGGAGATTCCTGCGTAAAACAAGTCTGGACGAGCTTCCCCAGATTGTGAATATTCTGAAAGGGGACATGGCGATTGTAGGCCCCAGACCTGCATTGTGGAATCAATATGACTTAATTGCGGAACGGGATAAGTACGGAGCCAATGACATTTTGCCGGGGCTCACCGGCTGGGCCCAGATTAACGGACGGGATGAACTGCCTATCGAGATGAAGGCAAAACTGGACGGAGAATATGTGACGAAGCTGAACAAAGGAGGGTGTTCAGGCTTTGCCATGGATTGCAGATGCTTTCTGGGGACGATACTGTCTGTGTTAAAGCATGACGGTGTGGTGGAAGGTGGAACCGGAACCTTAGAAAGAGAAAAGAGCGACAAGGTAAGCAAATCTTAAAGGCAGGCTAGGATGGAACGTAAAAAATATCGTGTTTTGATTACAGGTGCAAACAGCTATATAGGCACGAACTTCGAAAATTGGGTGAAGGAATATGGAGCTGCTATCACCACAGAAACCCAGGATATGATAGGGGATGCATGGAAAGAAAGAGACTTTCATGGATATGATACTGTTTTCCATGTGGCCGGAATTGCCCATGCTGATGTGGGAATGGTAACCGAGGAGCAGAAAGCCTTGTATTACAAAGTGAATACTGATTTGACAATTCAGTGTGCACAAAAGGCGAAAGCAGATGGTGTTAAGCAATTCATATTTATGAGCAGTATTATTGTATACGGGGAAAGTGCCGGTATCGGAAAAGAAAAAGTGATTACGAAAGAAACACCGCTGAAACCGGCAAATTTTTATGGGGACAGCAAGGTCAAGGCGGAAGAGGGTTTACAAAAACTTGTTGATGAAAATTTTAAAGTAGTAATCCTGCGGCCGCCTATGATTTACGGAAAAGACTCTAAAGGCAATTATCCGCTGCTGGCTAAGCTTGCAAAGAAGCTCCCGTTCTTTCCTGATGTGCAAAATCAGAGAAGCATGCTTTATATAGGTAATCTCTGTAAATTTATCGGCCTTATGATAGAAAACGAAGAAAGCGGTATCTTTTTTCCCCAGAATGCGGAATATGTCAGAACAGGGGAGATGGTACGGGAGATTGCAAAAGCACATAACAGGAAAATTCATTTGATAAAGATTTTCAATCCGACGCTTCGTTTATTGGGTAAGATGGGAAACAAAGCGAACGGTAAGCCAGGTAAATTGGGCGGGATGGTGAATAAGGCATTTGGCAATATGGTATATGATAAGACAATGAGCGAATACAGGGAAGAGTATAGAATCTATGGGCTGGAAGAGTCTGTTCGCTTAACTGAGGTCGGATAATGAAACAACGCATATTGGTTATATCTCAATACTTTTATCCTGAAGAGTTTCGCATCAATGATATTTGTAAGGAATGGGTGAAAAGAGGACATGAGGTAACTGTTGTAACCGGCATACCTAACTATCCCCAGGGAAGATTTTATGATGGATTCGGATGGTTTCACAGAAGACAGGAAGAATATGAGGGAATTCACATCGTGAGATTACCTATCATACCTCGAGGAAAGAATGCAGTTATGCTGATGCTGAACTATATATCCTTTGTGATTTCAGGTTTTTTTTGGAAAGTTTTTACCGGGATAAAAGCAGATAAAGTATTCATCTTTGAGGTTTCGCCTATGACCCAGGCCTTGGTGGGAGTATGGTATGCGAAAAAAAGAGGGATTCCCTGTTTTATATATGTACAGGATCTTTGGCCTGAGAATGTAGAAGTAGTGACAGGAATTCATAACAAACAAGTGATTCATGCCATTGATAAAATGGTGGATTATATCTATAAGAATTGTAAAAAAATATTTGCCACTTCTCCAAGCTTTGCTAAAAAGTTAGAAGAAAGAAAAAGTGTATTGGAGGATGGAAAAAGTAAGATGATATATTGGCCACAGTATGCAGAAGAATTTTATCACCCTGTTGACAAGAAAGTATTACCGGACATTGGGGAAGATGGTGGCTTTAAAATTATATTTACCGGAAATATAGGTTATGCGCAAGGATTGGATATACTGCCCCAAACAGCGTGTATTTTAAAAGAGAGAGGAGTAAATTGTACCTTTGTGATTGTTGGAGATGGACGCTATAAAACAGAATTTGAACATGAAATAGAAGTTTACGATGTACAGATGATGTTTAGGCTTCTGGGAAGAAAAAGGCCGGAGGAAATTCCCTACTATTTAGCATGGTGTGATGTTGCGTTTATATCGTTTGCTAATAATTCCCTTTTTGAAATGACAATTCCGGCAAAACTACAATCTTATATGGCATGTGGCATCCCAGTATTGGCAGCTGCAATGGGAGAAACAAAACGGATAATAGAGGAAGCAGAGTGCGGAATAGTTTGCAAATTAGGAGATCCACAAGCATTGGTTGACGGAATTATAGAATTTATGAATAATTCTGAAAATCATATTTGTAAAATGAGTGGAAATGCGTTAATGTATTTCAAACAGTTTTTTAGTAAAAAAGAGTTAATGGATGAGATAGAGTATTATTTAAATTAAGGAGATAGGAATGAACAAGAGAGAACATCAAGTATGCACAAATTGTGTAATGGATACTTCGGATTCGAAAATTGTCTTTGATGAAAATGGAATGTGTGATCACTGTCATAATTATTATGAAAATATTGTTCCAAATTGGCATCCTGACGAGATTGGCGCAGCAGAGTTAGAGAGGCAGGTAGCCCAGATTAAGAAAGACGGAGAGGGCAAAAAATACGATTGTATTATAGGACTTAGTGGCGGCGTAGACAGTTCCTATTTGGCATATTACGCGGTAAAGAAGTTAGGACTGAGACCACTTCTCTTTGCATGTGATACTGGATGGAATTTGAACGTTGCGGTAGAAAATGTGGAAAAAATAGTGAAAGGATTAAATCGACCCTTATATACGGAAATTGTCAACTGGAATGAGATGAGAGATTTACAATTGGCGTTTTTTAAAGCTCAAGTTCCTTATCAAGATTTGCCACAGGATCATGTTATTTTTGCTTCTTTATACAATTATGCGGCAAGACATGACATTAAGTATGTGTTGACTGGTGGAAATAATTCTACAGAATGTGTACGAGAGCCGAATGAATGGGTTTATAATAATGATTTAAAGATGATTAGAGATATTCATAAAAAATTTGGCACCATTCCTTTGAAAACGCTACCATTATGTAGCATGTTCAAGTATCGTCTCTATTATCGATATATTAAGGGGATGAAGGTTGTAAAATTTTTGGATATGATACCTTATACAAAGGCGGATGCAATTGCAACACTTCAAAAAGAATTTGGTTGGGAACCATACGCAAATAAACACTTTGAAAGTGTATTTACGAGATTTTATGAAGGTTATTGGCTGATAAATAAATTCGGTTATGATAAGAGGAGAGCTCATTTTTCCAGCTTGGTGTTAACCGGACAGCTAGACAGACAGGAAGCTTTGGAAATACTTAAGAATCCGCCCTATGACGAGAAATTGGCAATGGAAGATTTGGAATATGTTGCAAAAAAGCTCGGACTTACTAAAGAGGAATTTCTTGAATTAATGAAAGGAGAAAATAAAACATATAAGGACTATAAGAACAGTGCTGGATTGATTAATTTGGCAATAAAAATAGCTCATTTGGTTGGGATGGAAAAGCGCCAATATAGGTAATAGAGGGAAAAGAATGATTGCAGTAATTGATTATGGAATGGGTAATATAGGTTCTATAATTAATATGTTCCATAAGTTGGGTGTTGAAGCAAAGGCTACTCACGATATAAAAGAGATTCAGTTTGCTGAAAAAGTTGTTTTGCCGGGCGTTGGAGCATATGATAATGGAATGAGAAATTTGAAAGAATTGGGTTTGGTTGAGATTTTGCAAAAATTTTCATTAGAAGAGAATAAACCAATTCTTGGCATTTGTCTTGGAATGCAACTTTTAGGTAACAGCAGTGAGGAAGGAGAACTGCCCGGGTTAGGGTTGATTGATTTTGATGTAATCAAGTTTAGGCTCTCGAACAAACCAGAACTAAAAATTCCGCATATGGGATGGGATATAGTAGATTATTCCATGACTGATGATGAATTTCTTCATGGAATTACAGGAGTGCAAAGATTTTATTTTGTACATTCTTACCATGCAGTTTGCAATAATAAGAAAAATGTGCTTATGAAGTGTGAGTATGGTTATGAATTTGATGCTGCTGTAAAGAAAAATAATACTTATGGGGTACAATTCCATCCGGAAAAAAGCCACAAGTTTGGCATGACATTGCTTGAGAATTTTGCAAGGAGAATATAGAGTATGTATAAGCGGCCGAGGCTGATTCCTTGTCTTTCTATTATGAATGAAGACCTGGTGAAAACCATAAAATTTAGTAATCCAAGATATTTAGGTGACCCTATTAATGCGGTTAAAATTTTTAATGGTAAGGGAGTAGATGAGCTTTGTATTTTGGATATCACGGCATCCACAACAGGTAAAAGTCCTAATTTTGAATATATAAAAGATATTGCCAGTGAGGCATTTATGCCACTTAGCTATGGTGGTGGAATTACGACTATGGATCAGATTAAGCACCTTTTCTATATAGGGTATGAAAAGGTAATTATGAATACAGCTTTTTTTGAAAATCCTAAGTTAATTACGCAAGCAGCTAATCATGCAGGTAGTCAAAGCATAGTGGTTTCTTTGGATGTAAAGACAGAATTGTTGGGAAGGAGAAGTTGCTATTACAGAGACGGAAAAATTAAGTCTGGCAAGGATCCCGTAGAGATGGCCAAACGTGCACAAGAATTAGGTGCAGGGGAAATCCTTTTAAACTCAATTAATAATGATGGAATGATGAAAGGATATGATATAAAGCTGATACGGGATGTTGTGAATGCTGTATCTATTCCCGTTATAGCCTGTGGTGGAGCGGGTAGAATTGAAGATTTTAAACAGGTGCTGACCGAGGGACAAGCTCATGCAGCTGCAGCAGGAAGTTTTTATGTATATTTTGGAGAGGAAAAGGCGGTATTGATTACAGCACCGGATGAACAGGAACTGGTTGATTTAGGAATTTATAGTGAATAATGAAGTTGGAGATTCTGTCAATGGTTAGATATAGAAAGACACAGGGGATAGAGAAATGGATATCGCAGTATCTCTTGTTTATATAGTAGCATTTTCGTTAGGAATAGCAGTGCTGTTCAGACGTAGAATTGAAGAAGTAATTGCACCCTCAATATTTTTTATAATTATAATATTATACTTCTGTGGTATGTTTTTTGGAACATTTATGGTTGGGGTATATATGTGTTGCTATAAGTATTTTATTTGCCATATTTGTTTTAATGAAAGCAATTATTCAGAGAAATATAGTAGCACAGTGTTGCTTGACGCCGGGAAT
>JBJENR010000087.1:0-47990 GCA_051880315.1 Acetatifactor sp. | reverse complement strand
AAAAAGTTAGGTGTGGATAAGGAAAAGGCGTGGATTTGCGCCAACATGCGAAATGGGAACTGGTACTGTAGCGGATATTTTGTGCTGCAAACTGCATTTAACAACAAGAAACTCCATGAACTTGGATATCCAACATTCATGGAGTACTATTTGAAAATATGTGAAAACTAAGGAACCGCCTTGGTACGGAACCGTATGCCAGGTGGTGTGGAAGGACGGATAATCAACTAATGATTATCCTCCTATCCGATTGAATCCTGTCTCTTTTGAGGTAAAAGAGTATTATTCATATTCGGCGATTTCGTAAATAAGGCGCTCTGAGTCCTCCCAGCCAAGACAGGGATCGGTGATGGACTTGCCATATACACCGCCGCCTACCTTCTGGCACCCTTCCTCGATATAGCTCTCAATCATGACGCCCTTTACCAGCTTGTGAATGTCGGGGCTTAACTTGCGGCTGTGCATGACCTCCTTCACGATACGAATCTGCTGCTCAAACTTCTTGCCGGAATTGGAGTGGTTGGCATCGATGACACATGCGGGATTCAGCAAATCCATCTTGTCATACATTTCAAGAAGCCGGTTCAAATCCTCGTAATGGTAGTTGGGGATGGCATCGCCGTGTTTGTTGGTGGCGCCCCGCAGTACGGTGTGAGCAAGGGTATTGCCGGTAGTGTTGACCTCATAACCTCTGTAGGTGAAGGAATGGGGATGCTGTGCTGCGTAAACCGAGTTCAGCATTACTGCAAAATCGCCGCTGGTGGGATTCTTCATGCCTGCTGCAACGTCAAAGCCGCTGACGGTAAGACGATGCTGCTGGTCCTCTACAGAACGGGCACCGATGGCTACATAGGAGAGAATATCTGAGACATATCCCCAGTTTTCGGGATAAAGCATTTCATCCGCAGCGGTAAGTCCGGTTTCGGAAATGGCACGGATGTGCATCTTTCTCATGGCCATCAGTCCGGCAAGAAAATCAGGTTTCTTCTCAGGGTCGGGCTGGTGTACAATGCCCTTGTAGCCTTCGCCGGTAGTGCGGGGCTTGTTGGTATAGATACGGGGAATCAGAATAAGCTTGTCCTTTACCTTCTCGTTCACCTTTGCAAGCCGGTTGACATAATCGCACACCGAATCTTCATTATCGGCAGAGCAGGGGCCGATAATCACCAGTAATTTCCTGCTCTTGCCGGTGAGAACATCCCGAATCTCGGCATCTCTCTGCTGTTTGACAGATGCCAGTTCAGGTGTCAGAGGAAGCAGACTGCGTATTTCTTCCGGTGTAGGTAGTTTTTTTATGAAATCAAAGCTCATTTTAGGAACAGTCCTTTCTTTTGGTATAAATTTATCCAAATATAGCATAATAAAGCAAAATATGCAAGGACTTGACAGGAAGGACAGCAAAAGGTAATATCTTTGAGAATGAGTATCATCGACAGGAGGAGCAATGGGTGACATTATAGCGGTAATCGCAATCGCAGTGGCACTGCTGCTGGCGGTTCTTTACAAATTCAGAAAAAAAGGGACGGGAAACTGTCATGGCTGTTCGGGATGCTGCAGTGACTGCACACAAAAGGAGCCGGAGGATTGACTTTTTTTACAAAAGGGCATATTTTATATGCCTTTTTTAATTTTTGACTTTCCGAAAAAAAGGGAATATGCTATACTTGTAAAAGTGGGGGTATGCCGGGTAGAGGATTATGTCGGAAGAAAGTGTTCGGACTACGGCAGAAAGAAGACGCCGTATACAAAGACTGAAAAAATATATAGTTGCAATGTTGGTGACAGCGTTGTTGCTTCCCGTGGTTTTATGTACTGCCATGTTGGTGCAGATTGGCCGTATGAATGAGAGGATAGACAGCCTGACGCAGCAGATGAATCAACTGACTGCAGCCATTGCTGACCGACAGCAGGCAGACGCACAGGCTTATGTTACCGGGCAGGGCGTTTCCAAGGTGAACGAAGGGGAACGGGAGGTCACGGGATTGGAAATCGATGGAAAGCAGGAGGCTTCGGATGCGTTGGGGGAGGATACGGGTGCTGAGTCCGGAGACCTGACGGAATCCACACGCAGAGTTTATCTCACCTTTGACGACGGACCCAGCTGCTACACGGAGGATATCCTGGATATCCTGGATCGGTATGATGTGAAGGCAACCTTCTTTGTGGTTGGCAAGGAAAATGATACGGCAAAGGAGCTTGTCCGTGAAATTGCGGACCGTGGGCACACCCTGGGGATGCATTCCTACAGCCATGTGTATTCGGATATCTACGGCTCGGAAGAGCAGTTTGAGGCGGATTTGAACAAAATCCGGGAATATGTGTATAATGCCGCAGGCGTGACCTGCACCCTGTACCGCTTTCCGGGAGGCAGTTCCAACAGTGTCAGCAGGATTGACATGGAGGTTTTTGCCCGCTGTCTTGACAAACAGGGAATTCGCTTTTTTGACTGGAATGCCACATCGGGTGATGCGGTGGCGGATATGCCCTCGGTGGATCAGATTGTAAAAAATGTCATGAGCGACATGGAAGGATACTCTACCGTTGTCGTACTGATGCACGATGCGGCCGATAAGAGGACTACCGTTGAGGCACTGCCGATTATCATTGAGAGTATTCTGGCACTGGAGGATACCGCGATTCTTCCCATTACGGAGGATACGGAGCCGGTTCAACATATTAGGAAAAAATAAAGAAACGGAGGATATGACAGCCATGGGTTTTTTCTCTGATTTGAAGGAGGACCTGTCTCAGGCGGTAAATGAGCTGATACCTGATGAGACACAGGTTGAAGAAAAAGATTTCAATACGGATTCCGGGGAATCGGATATATCTCTGGATGAGATGTTGAAAAACATTGATGATTATCAGCTGCCGGAGGATGATTTCGGTGGCGGGGAGGCAACGGATATGCCGGAAACCGATGAGGAGAAGGCGTCATCTGATGAAACCATGATGGAGGATGCCAGAATGGAGCAGCTCCTGGAGAAAATGCTTGAGGAAAGCACCATTGAAGAGGAAGCAGGGAACAGGGAGAACGGAGAAACTGCTCCTTTTGCGGCTGCCTCCGGGGAGCAGGAAGCGGCAGATTCTGATGCGGAAGAGACGGAAAATGATGGCCTTGAAGCAGCAGAGCCTGAGGCATCGGAAATGGATATTTCCATACTTGCCGCAGCATCGGAGCTGAGAGATGATGTGATTTTAGAAGAAACAAAAGAAAAAGAAGGGACGGAGGAAGAGAAGGAGATGGAATTTGACAGAATGGCATCGGATGAGAATGCAGTGATTACCACGGGAATGGTTATCACCGGAGACATATCGACGGAAGGGTCCATTGATGTTGTGGGAACAGTAAATGGTAATATTGAGGCATTGGGCAAGCTGAATATTACAGGTCATATCAACGGAAACTCCAAGGCTGCAGAGATTTATGCCGAGAGTGCAAAAATCAATGGTGAGGTTATCAGCGCAGGCGCGGTTAAGATTGGCGCAAGCTCTGTGATTATCGGAAATATCACAGCTACCAGCGCAGCCATAGCAGGTGCCGTGAAGGGTGATATCGATGTGAAGGGACCGGTAATTCTTGATGCATCTGCCATTGTCATGGGCAATATCAGGTCTAAGTCCGTACAGATTAACAACGGTGCGGTAATCGAGGGTATGTGTTCCCAGTGCTATGCGGATGTCAGCCCGACTTCTTTCTTTGAGGACTATAAGCCGGAAGGCAGTAAAACAAAATCTAAATAAAGGGAGAGATGGAAATTGCGTAGAATACTGTTGAAACTCAGCGGAGAAGCTCTTGCGGGAGAAAAAAAGACCGGGTTTGATGAAGATACCGTCAGAAAGGTGGCACTGCAGGTAAAGGAGCTTACCAATGACGGCATTCAGGTGGGAATCGTCACAGGCGGAGGCAATTTCTGGAGAGGTAGATCCAGTGAAAATATTGACCGTACCAAGGCAGACCAGATAGGGATGCTTGCAACGGTTATGAACTGCATCTATGTCTCAGAGATTTTCCGTTCCGTGGGAATGGAGACCAGCATTCTGACCCCTTTTGAGTGCGGTTCCTTTACAAAGCTCTTTTCCAAGGACAGGGCAAACAGGTGCTTTGCCAGGGGAGAGGTGGTCTTTTTTGCCGGAGGTACCGGACATCCCTATTTTTCCACGGATACAGGCGTAGTACTGCGTGCCGTGGAGGTGGAGGCAGAGGTGATTCTGCTTGCAAAATCCATTGACGGGGTCTATGACAGTGACCCGTCCAAAAATACGGAGGCCAGGAAATATGACGAGGTCACCATTGACGAGGTGATTGCAAAGAACCTTCAGGTGGTAGACATGACAGCTTCCATTCTGGCGAGGGATAATAAGATGCCCATGTGGGTGTTTGGCCTGAACGAAGATAACAGCATTGTGAACGCCGTAAAGGGAAGTTTTCACGGAACGAAAGTATTGGTATAAAGGGAGGATATAGGATGGATTCCAGATTACAGCAGTATGATGAGAAGATGAAAAAGAGTTTGGAGTTTCTGCAGTCGGATTATGCGGGGATACGTGCCGGCCGCGCAAATCCCCATGTTTTGGATAAGCTCCGCGTGGATTACTACGGCACACCCACACCCATTCAGCAGGTGGGTAACGTGACGGTACCCGAGGCGAGAATTATTCAGATTGCGCCCTGGGAAAAGTCTATGCTTAAGGCTGTGGAGAAGGCAATTCTTACCTCAGACATCGGGATTAATCCCACCAATGACGGTAATGTAATCAGGTTGGTTTTCCCGGAACTGACGGAGGAGAGACGTAAGGATCTTGCCAAGGATGTCAAGAAAAAGGCAGAGGAGGGCAAAGTTGCTGTCCGCAATATCCGCAGGGAAGGAAATGATGCCTTCAAAAAGCTTGCCAAGACAGAAGTGTCTGAGGATGAAATCAAGCAGCTGGAGGAGGAGCTTCAGAAGCTGACTGACAAGTATATCAAGGATATTGATGCCATGATGGAAGAGAAAACCAAGGAAGTAATGACGGTATAAGAACTGCTTGGGGGAGCGGGGATGCGATATTTCCGCTCCTTCTTTTTCTGTGGCAGACAGCTGCTGCAGATGCTCCGCAAGGTTTGGGAGCACCGAATATATTCTGCAATATGAGGAAAAATAGATGGAACAGGAAATGAAGGTGCCACGTCATGTGGCAATCATTCTGGATGGAAACGGCAGATGGGCTAAGGCCAAGGGAATGCTCCGAAATTACGGGCACATGCAAGGTGCCAAGACGGTGGAGGTTATCTGCGAGGAGGCATACAGGATGGGAATACAGTACCTCACGGTATATGCATTTTCCACAGAAAACTGGAATCGTCCCAAGGAAGAAGTGGATGGACTGATGAAGCTTCTTCGAAATTACATGAAAACCTGTTTGCAGACAGCAAAGAAGAATCGAATGTGCGTGCGTGTTCTGGGAGAAAAGTCCAGACTGGACGAGGATATCCGTACCAGAATAGCCGAACTGGAGGAGGCGACGAAGAATAACGACGGCCTGCATTTCCAGATTGCCATTAATTACGGTGGACGGGATGAAATCCTTCGCGCATGCAGAAAGCTCGGAAAAAGAATAGAAGCAGGAGAGCTGAAGCCTGAAAAGATAGATGAGACAATGTTGGAGGAGTGCCTGGATACTGCAGGTATACCGGACCCGGATCTGCTGATTCGGACCTGTAACGAGCAGCGTATTTCCAATTTTCTACTGTGGCAGCTGGCTTACACGGAGTTGTATTTTACGCCGGTTCCATGGCCGGATTTTTCAAAAGAAGAATTGGTCAAAGCAGTGGAGGCATATAATCATAGAGACAGAAAATTTGGCTGCATAAAGGAGGAGTGACAAATGTTTTGGAGCAGATTTTTCAGCGGTATGATATTGATGCTCATTGCATCCCTGGGTTTCTTCTTTGGAACGCCTGTGCTTACGATTATTCTTTTTGCCACATCCATGGTGGCATACCGGGAATTGACAAAAGCGTTGGGAATATCGGCCCGTGAGGACGGTAAAAAGTTCAGTGCCCCCGAGGTGGTGGGTTACCTGGCAACGATAGGGCTGTATGTGTCGTTGGCGCTCATTGATCTCGGCCTGATTGAGCGCAGCGCAGCCGGATGTCTTCTGGGAGTCATAGTGATACTGTTTATAGCGGAGCTGTTTGTCTATGTATTGTGCTTTCCCAGATTTCAGGCGGAACAGATAGGCTTCAGCGTGTTTGCCTTCTTTTATGCACCGGTGATGCTTTCCTTTGTGGAGCTGACGAGAGCGGCTGAGGGCGGAGAATTTCTCGTATGGGTTATTCTGATCAGCTCCTGGGGCTGCGATACCTTTGCGTATATTGTGGGGAAGCTTATCGGAAAGAAAAAGATTTTTCCGGTCTTAAGTCCCAAGAAATCCCTGGAGGGATGTATCGGCGGTGTGGTGGGAACGATTGTGCTGGGCACCGTCTATGGACTTCTGGTTGCTGATTATACCGGGCTGGTACCTGTAGAGTTTGCGCTGATATGTGCGTTGGGTGCGGTGGTCAGCATGGTTGGTGATTTGGCTGCTTCTGCCATCAAGAGAAACAAGGGGATTAAGGATTACGGCAAGCTGATACCGGGACACGGGGGGATTATGGACCGGCTGGACAGTGTCATCGTGACGGCACCTATTATTTATTCCCTGATTGCAGTGCTGGTATAGTGGCTTTTGAGGTAGGATGATGAAAAAGATTGCAATATTGGGGTCTACCGGTTCTATCGGAACGCAGACCCTGGAGGTAGTCAGGTGTCAGGCAATGCTGCAGGTGGTGGCACTGGCAGCAGGAACCAATGTGGACAAAATGGAAGAGCAGATTCGGGAATTTCATCCCCTGATTGCAGGAATGTGGAGTGAGAAGGCTGCTCGGGACTTAAAGACACGGGTTGCGGATCTGGATGTAAAAATAGTATGGGGCATGGAAGGGCTGCTGGAGATTGCGGAAATGCCGGAAAGCAATGTATTGGTGACAGCTATCGTGGGAATGATTGGTATCAGACCTACCATTGCGGCCATCAGTGCCGGCAAGGATATCGCCCTGGCCAATAAGGAGACCCTGGTGACGGCGGGACATATTATCATGCCCCTGGCAAAGGAAAAAAAGGTGTCTATTCTGCCCGTTGACAGTGAACACAGCGCTATTTTCCAATCCCTGAACGGGGAGGCTGCAGGGCAGATGGAAAAAATACTGTTAACTGCCTCGGGAGGTCCTTTTCGCGGGAAAACCAGAGCACAACTGGCTGATGTCCATGTGGAGGATGCATTGAAGCATCCCAACTGGTCCATGGGACGGAAGATTACCATAGATTCTGCCACGTTGGTGAATAAGGGGCTGGAGGTTATGGAGGCCAGGTGGCTTTTTGACGCAGACCTGGAACAGATTCAGGTGGTAGTACATCCCCAGAGCATTATTCATTCGGCAGTTCAGTATGTGGATGGAGCCATCATTGCACAGCTTGGGATGCCGGATATGAAGCTGCCGATTCAATATGCACTGTTCTATCCGGACAGAAGACCTATGTCCGGCAAGAGAGTGGATTTCTTTCAGCTGGGACAGCTCACCTTTGAAAAACCGGATGTGGACACCTTTTCCGGATTAGCGCTTGCTTATCGTGCGGCAAGACTTGGAGGCAGCATGCCTACCGTTTTCAATGCCGCCAATGAAAGGGCGGTTGCCCTGTTCCTGGAGAGAAAAATCAGTTTTCTGCAAATTGCGGAATTGATTGGTGAGGCGATGGAACACCATAAGCTGACAGAAGCTCCCGATGTGGATGAGATTCTGGCGGCGGAGGCAGAGACCTACGAATACATTGCAGGAAGGATTTAGACTGTAAATGGTAACATTTATTTTATTTATTGTCATTTTCGGAGTGGTGGTGATAGCCCATGAATTCGGTCACTTCCTCCTGGCAAAGGCAAACGGAATTCATGTGGTTGAGTTTGCGGTGGGCATGGGCCCCAACATTTTTTCTTTTCAAAAAGGGGACACCAGATATTCCTTAAAGCTTTTTCCCATCGGCGGTGCCTGTATGTTTGAGGGCGAGGACGGTCTGGCCCAGAAGGACGAAGAGACGGGGCAAGCTAAGGAACCGGGACCTGGCTCTTTTCTGAAGGCAAAGGTATGGTCCAGAATTGCCACCGTGGTGGCGGGTCCGTTTTTTAATTTTATCCTGGCGTTTATTGTTGCCCTGGTGATGGTGAATATGACCGGAATCATTGCCATTCGTGACCCTGTGGCCACGGAGGTCCTGGAGGGCGGTGGAGCGGCTGCTGCGGGACTGCAGGACGGGGACAGAATTCTGGCCCTGAACGGCGAGAAGATACGGCTGTATCAGGAGATTTCCCTGTATATGCAGGCCTCCTACAGGGGGGGAGACATAGAGGTGACATATCGGCGTGACGGTAAAACTGCCGTTACAATGGTGACACCGCAGTATGACGAAACCTACGGGGTTTATATGCTTGGCATCAGCAATGCAGACTTTATGGAGCCTCACGGGATTTCCACGGTGAAGTATGCATGGTATGAGATGAGATATTCCGTGAAAGCCACCTACAAAAGCCTCGGTATGCTGTTCCGGGGGAAGGTTTCCAGGCAGGATGTGGCAGGACCTGTGGGAATTGCCGTCAATGTGGTGGGAGCCACCTATGAGCAGGCAAAGGAATACGGCTGGCAGACGGTACTGCTGAGTATGCTGAATATCATGCTGATGCTGTCCGTAAACCTGGGAATTCTGAATCTTTTGCCGATACCTGCCCTGGACGGAGGCAGGCTGGTATTCCTGCTGGTAGAAGTCATCCGGGGAAAACCCATTGCACCGGAAAAAGAGGGCATGGTACATTTTATCGGTCTTGTGTTCTTTATGATTCTGATGGTCTTTATTTTCTTTAACGATTTGAACAATATCTTTTTCAAATAATCAGAGGTAAGGAATGAAATACTTGACAGCCTGTTACAGGCAGCAGGGGGAGGGGACTCCCTCCCTTTTGCTGCAGCAGTTTCAATGCCGGGGAGTGCCGGTATGTTTTGCGTGTCTTGAGGGGACGGTAGCTCAAGGAGAGTTGCCTCATAGAAATTTGCCCCAAGGGGATTTGCCCCAAGGGGATTTGCCCAAAAGGAATTTTCTCCAAGGGGATTTATCTCAAAGGGAATTTTCCCGGCCTGAGGGAGATGCCTTGGAAGAAATCAAAAGGTGGGGCAGAGGATTTCCCTGGCCCAAGGCGGTAAAAAGGCCGGAGTACTGGCTTATGAGGGCGCAGTATGAATGGGAGAATATGTCCGGGGGAAACAGGAACAGAACTCTTCTGCTTGCTGTGGGGGAAAGAATCCTATTATTGCAGGGAGAGAGCGGGAATAAGCTTTACCTGATTAACTCCTGTTATGGGAGGGGCAGGGCCGGTCTTAGAAAGGAGGATTTTCTGGGGAGCATGGAACCCGGTGTGGGAGTTTTGATGTCCTCTCCTGATTTTGCAGGGAAAATGGAGGAGAATCAGCTGGGAAAAGCACTCAGCCCGGGAGAACTGCAGTGTGAGGAGCAGATGGAAAAGAGGCTTCGGGAGCTGGGGGGACAGGCGGCGGTGCTGTTTCTTACGAAGGAGGGTGGAAGAATTGGGAAAGAGGGAGCTGCTTGGAAGAGGGGCTTTTGCTGAGGTTTATCTGGAGGAGACCGGCGGCAGAGTGGCTGCATGCAAGGTGTGTGATGATGCGGACCTGCTGCAAAGGGAGGCGGAAATACAGAAACAGGTGCAGCATCCGTTGTTTCCGGAGTACTATGCGTTCCGCAGGTTGGAGGGAAAGGGAATGCTTTGGATGGAGTACGTGCCCGGGATTACCCTGGAGAGATTCCTTCGGGGAAAAAAGCATTTTTCTGAAGCGGAGGCGATTTGCATCGCTGTTCAGCTGGCGGAAGGGCTCAGATATCTTCACAACCTGAGTGGGGGACTGCTTTTCCGGGATGTAAAGCCTCAGAATATCCTGTTGACCGGGCATGGAAGAGTGAAGCTTCTGGATTTCGGATGTGTCTGTCCTGTGGGCTCCAATCCCGGTGTGGCGGGAACCCCGGGCTTTGCTGCGCCTGAACAACTGAAATTCGGAGGGAGACTGACCAGAAGCTGTGATGTATACGGCCTTGGACGGGTTTTGCAGGTAATGACAGGAGCAAATTGCAGCAAAGGGTTACGTCATTTCACAGAGGCCTGTACCCGGACGGAGCCGGGAAGACGTCCGCCGGATATGGACTGGGCGCTGGAATTTTTACAGATTCTTGCCTCCCGGGGCACTGTGAACTGCATGCAGGCGGCTCTGTTAAAGGGTGAAGTGAACTTTCAGAAGTATATCGGCTGAGAATGTGTTTTTTTCTGTTGAATCGTGGCAGTGGTTTACAAATTTTTCTTTTTTTGGTATATTTTTGATGGATTGATGGGGATAAACCTAGAATGGGGGTGCTGACAGAATGTGGAGGCCTTTACAGCCTGCAGAATATCATCAGATCAGACAATGCAGAAATCCGATTGTCAGGGTGGGGAGCTTTATCCTTTCTTTTGTCATGCTGCTTCCTGCCGTATTTGCCATCGTCAATGTAATTTCCCTTTTTGACGGGGCAGAAGTCGGTGAGATAATCGGGCTTGTCGTCAATCTGGTTCTGCTGGCAGGATTATTTATGCTTCGGAAAAAATTTGTCAATTTATTTTCGGAGGATATGGAAGAAAATAAGCTGATTGCCTGCGATGTGATTATACAATCCATGGAAACCATCCACTATGAGGGCAGAAAGAATTTTCGGCGGTTCGAGAATCATACCATAACCGCGTGTGATGTATTGGTTCGGGCGGTGGAAGCCCCCTATACGGAATTTCATGTGACGGAAAATCTTTCCTTTGAAGCTTCTCATGGGGTAGGAGACCGGGTGGTGCTTATCTGTAATGAGGAAGAAATCTGTGATAAGAATATGTTTTTGATATAAGGCTGGTATACCGGCTGAAAATACAGTGAATCCGGCATGGCAAGCAGACCGGAATCCTGCGAAATGACAATAAATGAAAGTAAGACAGGGGAGTTTCTCCTGGATTTTGAATTAAAAGGTTAGGGGGAAGAAACAAATGATAAACGGTTATCTGCAGGTTGGCATAGTAGCTGTGGCGGTGGGAATAATCGCCTGCCTGATCAGCGTACTTAGAAAAAGGCTGTCACTGGACCGCATTCTGGTTATCTTTAGCGTCCTGGTGCTTGGAGGAGGCAGCCTGTATGTGGGACTGACCACGGAGGGCACCGATGAGGAAAAGGAAATTCTGACCGACCAGAGTGCTGCAGACAGATATTTTGCGGCTCTGTATGCTGAACTGGGGGAGACCCGGGAGGCGGTGGAGCTTTTGGAGAAGGCTCATGGAGGCAGCGCGGAGAGCGAAACACTGTTGCTGATGGCCAGGATTTCTGTCCTGGATCATTGTTATACCCGGGCTGGGCTCTGCTACGGGGAGTACCTTGAGCAGGAGGGGAGCAGCCGGGAGGTAAAGGAGGAAGCTGACTTCCTGTCCGGGTATCTGGGACAGTACTCTGATGGGGACAATGGTGCCATTGCGGAGTATCTGCAGGAGAAAAATCTTTCGGCTTCCGAACTTGGGCTTACTTCTTCCGGTTCTTTGGAGCAGGAGTCGGCCTTCGAGACGGAGGAGGTATATCGTCAGGTCATTCTGGAACGATTGCTGGAGGATGCCCGGGAGGAAATAGAGGAGAGTTCTGAAGCCAAACAAATTCAAAAGACGGGAGACAATCTGAAATATGTGTATGAGTGTCTTCAAGCATACTATGAGGGAAATGCCTTTGATGAGGCTGCATTGGAGGAGCACGCCCGGGAACTGAACAAGGTCCTGAAGGGGAAGAGCTTCCTTCAGGCCAACATAGCGGTAAGAGAAGCAGCACTTCTGGCAAACGCCCTGCTGGGGGATGCCCAGGAGCTTGCTGCCAATATTGATGCGAACGCCGGGGTTTCGGAACTTGCAGTTGCCACAGAGCTTCTGGTGAACGGGTATGTGGAGGAGAAGCATTTTAAACAATTATCTGCAGACAGGCCGGAAAAGGGTTCTGTTTCCGATGTGTGCAGCAGATGCAGGGAAATCACCATGGAGTACAGAGAGCAGCTTTCTTTGGCGGAATATCAAACATATGAGAATGCGATTGACCTGATGGAGTCCTCCGATCAGGATTATATTCTCAAAAGTATGCTCATTTTGCTTTCCAGACAGGCAGATATGCAGTCCCATAGTCAAAGGAGCAAGCTATATCTGGAGATTGCCAAGGGCTTTGACTATGCTGATATGGATCAAATGGTTTCGGATTACATAGATTTGGCGCTGGAAAACGCAGAGGCATCGGATGATTCCCTGTATGCAGAGGCTATGCTGGGGCTCCTGGAATTTATATCCGGAGATTTTGACGATAGTGCCAGAAATGTGTCCGGTTATGTCAGGGAAGCTCTTTCCAGGCTGATGCCTGTGCCTATGGAGTTTTTCGAGAAAAAGAGTCAGGAAGAAGAGATCAGCTCCTCTGACGTGGAGCCGGTGGCATTTGGAAGGAGCCGGGAGGAAGCCACGGAGGAGAGCACGGAGAATACCCCGGAGAGCTTCCTTGAGAATCCTTGGGAGAACCCTCTGGAGAAGACCCAGGAGAAGACCCAGGAGAAGACCCAGGAGAAGACCCGGGAGAACCCTTTGGAGAATCCTTTGGAGAATTCCATGGAGAATCCTCTGGAGGAGACCTCGGAGGACAACCCGGCGGACGAGAAGGAGGACTTTGATTTTACCTCAACCCTGACGGAGAAAATTACCCAGAAGAAATCCGTCATCAATATCGGTCAGATTGAGGTGGAAAGCTTTCCCATGATTACAACCAGACTGAGCTTTGGTGAGGATATTGGCATTGATCCGGAGAATCTGAAGGATAAGATCAATCTGTACGACTGCGGATATCCCATCAAACAGTTTGAGGCGAGGAAGATAGACAATCTTACCGGTAAGATTGTTTTGCTCTGTGACCTCTCCGGAAGTATGGGAGGTAATGAGGGAGATCTGAGGAATGCAGTTATTCGCTTCGCAGAGGGAATGTCGGAAAACGAAAAGGTAGCAGTGATTGGGTTCAGCGATAGAATCGTCTTTCAATCTGATTTTCTGGAGGATCCGGAGCTGGTAAAGGAATATGCCCAGAAGATTTATGCCGGCGGCGGAACCAGTGTCTACCCCACTATTTTAGCTGCAGCGGATATGTTTTCCGATGATGTGAATGACAATAACATTATTGTCGTGATGACAGACGGACAGGATGGAGCTAAGCCATCTAACAATGAATTGGTCACCCGGCTCAGGGAGCTTGTTGCAAAGCATAACTGTACTATCTATACGGTGGGAATCGGTGGAGCGGATGATGCTTATCTGACTTCTATTGCAGAGCTTGGAAATGGACAGTATTTATTTGTGGATTCTGCGGAAAAGCTTTCCTCCTTTTATGAATTTATGCATGCCCAGATTTCCAATTCCTATGTGGTTACCTATAAGGCCCGGGACACTGTAAAGAATGAGAGAACTCTGGAGGTGGAATGTAAAGACTCCATAGGCTCTGCGGAGAAGCTGTATTATCTGAGTGAGGAAGCCGCCAACGACCACGATTCATATGCAGAGGAAAAATTTGACATCAGAAATGCGGATGGTCTGCAGGTATATGGGCTGGATACCAGCTTTATGTATTCCACTAAGGCAGATGTGACGCGCACTCTTCTGGGGGAGAACTTCCGGAGTGATCAGGAGTATACCATTAAGCTCAAGGGGAACCTGAGAAGTTATCCTATCAGTTGTCAGTATGTCAGCGCTACCCAACTGGAGGTTGTGATTCCTTATCATATAGCCGTGGGCACTTATACATTGGAGCTTAGTTCGGAGAAGGAAAACTGTACGGTGAAGGATGCCCTGGTAGTGGCAGCACCGGGGTCTCTGCGGCAGTTCAAGTTCGGATCTTATGTTTTCACCTGTGAGAATGCCCGGGAGACGGAAAGCGGCATAATCCTTTCCGACAATGTCATTCTGAACGGCTGGCTGCATTTTAAGGGAGATCTGGAGTTTACCGGGGATACCAGGGATACAGTTTCACAGTATGTGTCCATGACAGACCGCTCCGGTGCCTATGTAAAATATTCCCGGAACGGAAGCACAGGCCTTGCCAAACTGCTGGCAGGGTGGGGAATCACGGTATCGGTTCCCAAGCTTGGGACACTAAATATTTACAGTGAACCCTATGTACAGTCCTCCTATAAGGATTTTCCCGTGCAGAAGCTGACTTTGAATGGGGTTATACCCGTAAAGGGGCTGGCACATGTGGGCGGTACAGTGGCCCTGTATCCCGATATGCTCTATTCCGAGGCCTTTTACACAGAGCTGGATCTGAAATTCCTGAAAAATGTGCTGAAAAACCTGCCGGACAATATTTTTTCCCAGCAGGTGACAGGAGCCCTGGCGGTTACAAATACCTGCTTTTTGGTGAATGCATCCTACCAGGTCGATTACGATAAGAATAATGATACCTCCAAGAAATTCCAGATTGGCAGCATGGGTTTTCATGTGAAAAAGCTTGGTTTTGACCTTGATACCGTAAAGGAGGAGTATTCGGTAGAAGCAAGTGTGGGCTTTGAAGCATTTAAGATTGCAAGGAACAGTGAGTTTGAGGGAGTGGGCGTAAAACTTGCCTGGAGCGGGGACAAGCTGGACAGCGTGGAATTATCCGCAGCGGTAAAGCAGAAGATTACGGAGACGCCGGTGCCTTTATATCTGTCAAAGCTATCCATCGGCGCAGAGAACCTATCCTCCGTGGATACGGTCAAGGATCTTCTGGGCGTTAAGGTGGTAGGAGGCTTTGCACTGGAGACGGATGATATTATTAAGCTGGTACCCAAGAAGGTAAAAGGCCTTTTTAACATGGACGAGTTGTATCTGGCAGAGCTTGATGACGCAAAGATTTCCGTTACCCTGGCAGACTTTAACCTGAGTTTTGAAGCCAATCTGAAGCTGTTGGGAATTCAGCTTGCAAAGGGCTCTATAGAGTTGGGGAAAATGGACTATCAGAATACTATTCTCGGCATCAACGAAACGGAGTACGGTGCAGACGTAAAACTCCATTTGGGAATCGACCCCGAATGGAAGAATCTGGAAGCGCATCTGAGCGGAGACGCCAGAGTAACCCTGGGCTATCCCTTCGGCGGGCTTACCTTAAACGGAGAGGTGGGCTATGACCTGAGATGGTTTATTTTCAGTACGGGTAAGGATTTGTATGGTGATTTCGGCATAGGTGTATACTGGAACAGCAACAAAGAGGCGCAATTCATTGTCAAGGCCTATGGTCAGAACGATAAAGGTAAAACCAGTGGTTTCCGGATAGATGTATCCAAATCCATGGGAACCAAAAAAGTAAAGTATTAGGGGGAAAAGTAAAATGAAGAAAATCCGTCATATTTTTGGATGCCTGACTGTGGGAATCCTGCTTCTATTTTTGCTTTTACCTGCGGCATCGGTGAGAGCCAAGGAGGAAGAAAAGTTTTTTACAAACCTTGGAGCAGAGGATGAGTTTCTGGTATGCATCGAATGGGAAAACAGCCAGCCCATTGTGAAATTTAAGTCTCCCTCCGGGAAACTCTATGATCCCTATACGGAGGAAGAGGGGACGCGGTCTTCTGTCAGCGGAACCACCTGCTATTATTATATTGAGGGTGCGGAAAAGGGTAAGTGGAATGTCATCTACGATAAGCTGGATAATGAAAGCATCTATATCACCCTGGAGAGCGCTACATCGCCCTTTATCGTAGAGGATGTCACAGTGTCCAATGTCACGGGAAGCAGCGCGGAGGTAGGCTTTGCGGTATCATATTCAGCAGACCGGAGAGTCAATTATCAGATTTCTGTCAGTGCTACCGAGGACTCTGCGGGCAGGGTGGTTGCCGGCGGAAGCTGTAATACCAATGAAAGATGCGAGACTACCGTGGACTTATCGGAGGTCAGTTCTTATGGCGAATACAGGGTCTATGTGTATGCCTGGTTTGTGAAGGATGGTGTTGACATTTTTGATGGAAAGTATTCCGCCCCGTTCCGATATACCAATCAAAATCAAACGGAGCTGACTACCAACGCTATGGTTGAAATCAGGCCGGAGGAAATGATGGCCAGAATAAGCTGGGAGCCGAAATACGGATATGTGTACCTGGTTTCCCTGTTTGAAAACGGGGCAGACCAGCCAAGCTCCTTCTCTGAGATTCAGGATACTTCCGTAAAGAGCTATGACCTTGCCTATAGTCCGGACGCCAGAACCATCGAGGTACGGATTGCGGAAAAGCGGAATAATAAGAATTACAGTGATGAGAAGTGCTTTGTTTGTGAGCTGGACCGGCTGCCGGAGGTTACCTTTGACCCTTCGCCGGCAACAAACAGAGGGTACATCGGCTTCCATTACAAAGGCTTTCCCGCAGACAATAAAGTGGAGATAGCTGTTAACGGGGAGAGCAGACAGATCAATCTCTCTGCCCTGGAGGAAGGGGATATTGAGGTTGAAATCAAAGAGGATATCAATCTTGTAACTCTCACTTATTATGAAAAGGACGACATAACCGTCGTATACGAAAAGGAGATTTATTATAACAGGATTCCTCCCAGAATCTATATGATGAGTGATTATACAGAGGTGACAACATCCTCCGGGGAGTTTAAGCTCCTCGGAATGGTTACCGGCGCGGACAGACTCCTTGTCGCGGGGGAGGAGACAGAGATTGCTGCAGACGGCAGCTTTTCAAAGACGGTGACCCTGTCAGAGGGAGAAAACATCATCATGGTAGAAGCCCTGGACGGGCTTGGAAATGGTGCAGTGTATACTGCCAGGATTACCTATGTACCCGCTGTGGGAGGGGACTTGGAAAAGGACATGGAAAAGGACGGGAAGGTGGAAGACGCAGGTTCGGATGGGGGAAGCCGTCTCATGGCATGGCTTCCGGGCATCCTTTCCCTGATTGCCGGTCTGGTTCTTATTATTCTTGTGGCTGTTTTGCCGAAAAAGGAAAGGAAGGACAGTGTGATCGGGAAACTGCAAAAGATTGTGATTGCTCTTTTTGCCTGCAATCTTGTATGTGAAATCTTTTTCTTTGTGAAATGGTTCCCGATGCAGAAGCAGAATCATTCCCTGGCATTCGTAGAGACGGCTTATGAATCCATCAGTGATGCCGCTTTGCTTCTGGAGGCGGAGGAGCAGTGGAAGAACAGAATGGTTTATGGAGGTATCTGCCTGGCGGTCTGGATTCTGGCGTTTGTCATTTTGAGGGTGACAGCTGTTTTCATCAAGAAAAAAAGAGCGAAAAAGACAGAGGAAAACGAAAAAAACGAGTTCCCTAAAAATTCCTAGTTCCTCCGCAAAAACACTTGAGTTTTCACATTAAGCCGAGTATACTTACATTAAGGTTCCTTTTTTAGGAACACAGATTTTAGACACTACATAGAAAAGGAGAAAAGAATTATGCGTTTTTTCATTGACACCGCAAAGGTAGAAGACATCAAGAAGGCAAACGACATGGGTGTAATCTGTGGAGTTACCACAAATCCTTCTCTGATTGCAAAGGAAGGCAGAGTATTTGAGGAGGTTATCGCAGAAATCGCATCCATCGTTGACGGACCTATCAGCGGTGAAGTAAAGGCTACCACCGTAGATGCTGAGGGCATGATTGCAGAGGGACGTGCAATTGCCAAGATTCATCCCAATATGGTAGTAAAAATTCCTATGACAGTAGAAGGTCTTAAGGCTTGTAAGGCACTTACCGCCGAAGGAATCAAGACCAATGTAACTTTGATTTTCAGTGCAAATCAGGCTCTGCTGGCTGCCCGTGCAGGTGCAACCTATGTTTCTCCCTTCCTGGGACGTCTGGATGACATCAGCCAGAGAGGTGTGGATCTGATTCGTGAGATTTCCGAGATTTTTGCGGTAGCTAATCTTGACACTCAGATTATTGCTGCAAGTGTACGTAATCCTATTCATGTAACAGATTGCGCATTGGCAGGTGCTGATATCGCTACCGTTCCCTATGCGGTTATCGAGCAGATGGTGAAGCATCCGCTGACCACTGCCGGAATCGAGAAGTTCCAGGCTGATTACAGAGCTGTTTTCGGTGACTGATACCGACAGGAATCTACGAATGAGCGAAAATAAGAGGGTATCCCTTTCGGGACACCCTCTTTTTCATGGGTGCGGAATCGCACCTTCAGCTCGGGGAGCCTTATTTCATCTGCTCTTCCTGCTTTCTGATCATACGACGTACCATTTCGCCGCCGATGGAACCTGCCTCACGAGAGGTAAGGTCGCCGTTGTAACCTTCCTTCAGGTTTACGCCAAGCTCAGATGCAACCTCAGTCTTGAAACGATCCATAGCTGCCTTAGCCTCGGGAACTTCTACTCTATTACTTCTGTTACCGTTCATTTTTTTCACCTCCATAAGTGTTTTTGTTTCTTCTCTATCTTCAAGATAAGTGCTGTCGGCACTTATCCCGAAGAGTTCAGGAGAAGTGTTTTGACGCGACTTATCTTGGTCTTATTATGACCCTCGGAAAAGAAAATATGTTGGAAACTTTTGGAGATTAAAATATGTTAATTAAAGGCATACTTGTAGTGTTCCCAGTCGGTGAGATAGATACCTCCGGTGGTTTCGTCCACGGAGAAAAGACCTTCCTCCGTAAGCTCCTTCACAAGCTCCGTGGTTGTTTCAGGTCCGTAAGCGATACCGTACTGGAAGTAGGGAGGATATTGCAGCACAGGCTCGCTGTGCCCCTTCTGGCAGGATGCAAAATAGTAGTAGATTCGATTCTTTGCAGTCTGTCTGAAGGTTGCATTGATGGGCATTTCAAAACCATTTTCGCTGCAGAAATCAAAAAGCATTTCCTGCTGTGCCCGGGCTTCAATCTGTCCCCAAAGTCCCGTGACAGTATTGAATTCTGAGATGGGAGTGCTGATGGTCTGCAGCTTTTCCTGAATGCTCTCGGCTGCAGCTCCCCGGGCCAGCATTTCTTTGACTTCCGAGAAACCGATGCGGAACCTGGCAAAGTCACGAATCTGTTCTATCTGTGGCAGCATGAGGTGAAGAACCTCACGAAGCTCAAGGGGCAGAGGCAGAGTGTTGGCGGATATATTCTGCTCAATCATTTCGTTCAGGACCAAGAGTGCTTTTTCACTTCTGCGAAGGATTTCCTCAGCGGGATAAGCATCGCTTTTTACAATATAGTCTTCGCTACTCCACCAGTAAGTATTCCAGGTTTTTCCGGATCTTGCATCCTCGATGAGACGGAGTACATCGGCAAACTCTTCACAATATTCACTGCCCACGGCAGCATAAGCCACTTCCTCTGTCAGCTCATCGGGATCTCTGGCAGGGTCAATCAGCAGCTGACCGGCGCAATACAGGGAAAAGACGTTAATTACATGATTGGAATCCATTTCGCTCCAGTAAGAGGGCTTGAGAATACCATCATACTTTGCGGAAGTCAGGTATACCTCCTGAATAATATGGGGATTGAAGTTCATCTGGGCAAGTTGGTCAATCTCCATTTCACAGGTGTTCCAGGCCCAGGTTCCCAGGCGGCAGCCGCTGTTTTTACAAAAGGTCCGGAAGCCCTGGTAGTCACCTTCCACTTCATGATGTCCGTTTTCATAGAAGGTAATGTCATTGCCCAGGGCGGCAATGATTGCCTTTTTATCGAAGGCGTCCACCCAGCAGTTGACACCAAAGTCAATCTCGGGGTTGATAGCACGAAACTTTTCGGAGAGGAGATTGGCAAAATATGCCACATCCTCGGAAATTTTTAAATTTCCCGGGTCATAATAATGGGCGATGACACGGTCACAGCAATCAGCCAGTTCTGCGTAAATCGAATAATATTTCTCAAAGGTGGCCAAAACATCAGGATTTTCGTGTGCGTAATTATACCCTTCAGAGGAGTAGGTGACGCTATTGTCCACCCAGCCATAGCCGGTAAATTCCGCACCCCATACCCACAGGGTGAAGTTCATACCCAGGGAATGTGCGGCATTTGCCATAATCCTCAGGCGCTCGTGGACATATTCATAGCCTCCCGCACCGGCCCAGGCAGAGCACATGTCGGTGACCTGAATTCCCGTGAAACCGCAGAATTTCAACATTCGGATATATTCATAAAGCTGTTCGTCGGAAAAAGACATAATGTCGGTTTTTGTACTGGTTGAGTCGTTAAGGTATGCTCCGCGGCTGTAATTGGTGTTCCAGAGAGTGATGATGGCTTCCCGTTCGGGAATCCAGATTTCCTCACCGGGTCCGTAGGTATCGGGAAGGTGAATGGGAGAATGGCTCCCGGAGAGCTTTTCGCCGGGGGTTCCGGCATACATCCAGCCCAGGCAGGTATTAGCAAATTCCAGGATGCCGTCTGCAAGTCCTTTTTCGTCTGAACCGTTGATGCGAATATCGGAGCCTGAAAAAGTGATGGCATAGGGTGCACCCGAATAAATTGGCTCCACACTTAGTGCAATACGGGGCTTTGTGCCGGAAGTATCCGGAATCCCGGAAGAGAGGTCTGCTTCCTCGAACTCCGGCAGAACACCGCAGGCGAGGTTCAGGTAGTATCCCAGGTCATAGGCGTAATTTTCATTCAGTCCTTTGGCGTAGGTGATGTTGTATTCGGAGAGAGGCGTGCCCTTCGGGCCGGTGACGTCCCGGAGGTTGTCCCCGGTGTCCAGATAGCGCTCATCCTGTGCAAGCAGCAGCGTACCGTCTGCGGAGGTAAGACGATGTACCAGATAATAGCAGGCGCGGGAAAGCCCGGTCCCGTCGGAAGCCAGCAGATATAGACCGTTTCCCTGCCGCGCAATCAGGAAGCCTTTAGCCTTGATGCCGGCCAGTGAAAAACCGAAATCTTCCGCTGCAGCCTCGGTGTCCGCAAGATGCAGATACAGGTGAGAAGCGGAGGTGGCGGAATAGAGCTTTGAGGATAATCTGCTGCGGCACAGCTGCCTCAGAAATTCTGCCTCAGCCTCCGTGCTCTCATCACAGCTGATACGATAGCTCCGCAGTACCTCGGTGTTATTGATTTCTCTGCGAAGGCGGAATAAAAAGAGAATGGCGGAAATAAACAATATAGTGAAAATAACCAATAAAATCCACAATATAGGATGTAAAGAATGTTTTTTAGAAGTTTTGACTTTTGTCATATATGCCTCCCTGAAGCCCTTTCATGCCTCCTGATAATTACAATTATCTATAAGATTAGCAGAGGTATCAGTTTATTGTCAACACTGCGCCGGGAAATGTAAAAAACATTTGTGTTTTTGGGTTGTCTGTGCTATAATCTTAAAATGACTGTGATTGTGTCCTGAATAATTGGGAAAGGGACAAAACAGATGAGGCACAGTGATTTTAAGGAGGAAATGTAATCATGAGTTTACAGGTCGAGAAATTAGAGAAGAATATGGCTAAGCTGACCATTGAGGTTTCTGCGGAGAAATTGGAAAAGGCGATTGAAGGCGCTTATCAGAAGAATAAGAACAAAATCAGCATACCCGGTTTCCGTAAGGGCAAAGCTCCCCGCAAGATGATAGAGCAGATGTACGGCAAGGAGGTATTTTACGAGGATGCTGCAAATGCACTGATTCCCGATGCTTATGAGGAAGCATTGAAGGAGTGTACGGAAGATATCGTGTCCTCTCCCAAGATTGATGTGACTCAGCTGGAGGCAGGAAAGCCTTTCATCTTCACTGCAGAGGTTGCGCTGAAGCCGGAGGTTACCCTTGGAAAGTATAAGGGAGTCAAGGTGGACAAGGCAGATACTTCCGTGACGGATGAGGAAGTGAATGCAGAGATTGACAAGGAGAGAGAAAAGAATTCCAGAACCGTTGATATTACGGAACGTGCTGTTGAGAACGGCGATATTGCCACCATCGATTTTGAAGGCTTTGTAGACGGTGTTGCCTTCCAGGGCGGCAAGGGAGAGGATTACCCCTTAACCATCGGCTCCGGTGCGTTTATTCCCGGATTTGAAGAGGCACTGATCGGTGCGGAGATCGGCAAAGAAGTTGACGTAAATGTTACCTTCCCTGAGGATTACCAGGCAGCGGAGCTTGCCGGTAAGGCAGCAGTGTTCAAGTGCACCGTGAAGAAGCTTCAGGAGAAGCAGATCCCTGAGCTGGATGACGATTTCGTCGGTGAGGTATCTGAGGAGAGCGATACCGTTGACGAGTATAAGGCTGAAATCAGAAAGAAGCTTGAGGATAAGAAGACTGCAGAAGCAAAGAGTGCTAAGGAAGAGGCTGCAATCGCTGCTGTTATTGCAGAGGCAAAGATGGATATCCCCGATGCCATGGTAGAGACCCAGCAGAGAGAGATGGTTCAGGACTATGCCCAGAGAATGCAGGCTCAGGGAATTTCCATGGAGCAGTATATGAAGTTTACCGGCATGACCACCCAGATGCTTCTGGAGCAGGTTAAGCCTCAGGCACTGAAGAGAATTCAGTCCAGACTGGTTCTGGAGGCTGTTGCGGCTGCCGAGAACATGGAGGCTTCCGAGGAAGATTTTGAAGAGGAAGTAAAGACCATGGCTGAGGTATACAACATGGAAGCAGATAAGGTTAAGGAGCTGCTGGGCGAGAACGGAAAGAAGCAGGTTATGCAGGACATCGTAGTAAAGAAGGCCGCTGAATTCGTTACCGAGAATGCAAAGGAAGAGAAGGCTTCTGCAAAGAAGACCACCAAGAAGAGCAAGGAAGCAGAAGAAGAGGCTGATGAGGAGAAAGAGTAAATTCCGTAATCTGCTAAGGAAATGAAATCGGTTGTACTCCGTGTCTCGGAGTACAACTTTTTTCAAAGGAATAAGTGGGGGGAACAAAAAAAAGAAAAACGGAGGGTTATGTGATGAGTTTAGTACCTTATGTCATTGAACAGACCAGTAAAGGTGAGAGGTCTTACGATATTTATTCGAGACTGTTAAAGGACAGAATTATATTTCTGGGAGAAGAGGTAAATGATACCTCTGCAAGTATTGTTGTTGCACAGCTTCTCTTTCTGGAAGCAGAAGATCCGGAGAAGGATATTCATCTTTATATCAACAGCCCCGGTGGTTCCATTACTGCGGGAATGGCAATCTATGACACCATGAATTATATTAAGTGTGACGTCTCTACGGTGTGCATCGGCATGGCTGCCAGCATGGGAGCATTCCTGCTCAGCGGCGGAGCAAAAGGAAAGCGTTTTGCACTTCCCAATGCCGAGATTATGATTCACCAGCCTCTCGGTGGTTCTCAGGGACAGGCAACGGAAATTGAGATTGCCGCAAGGCATATTTTGAAGACCAGAGAGAAAATGAACCGTATGCTTTCCGAGAATACCGGTAAGGACTATGAGACAATCTGTGCCGATACCGAGCGTGACAACTGGATGAGCGCAGAGGAGGCAAAGGAATACGGTCTGATTGATATGGTGATTGCTTCTCATGACACAGGTGAGAAAAAATAATAGCTTAGGAGTATAAGTATGGCACCTAAAATGACAGGAAATGACGTGAGATGCTCTTTCTGCAACAAAACCCAGGGACAGGTCCGCAAGCTGATTGCAGGACCTGCAGGGGTGTATATCTGTGACGAGTGTATTGATATCTGCGCGGATATTCTGGAGGAAGAGCTTGAGGATGAGCAGACAGACGAGTCCTCTCATCCCGAGATTAATTTATTGAAGCCTATCCAGATTAAGAATTTTCTGGATGAGTATGTGGTTGGTCAGGAGGAAGCGAAGAAAATCTTATCCGTTGCAGTGTATAATCACTATAAACGTGTAACGGCGCCCAAGGATCTGGATGATGTAGAGCTGCAGAAGAGCAATATCATCATGGTTGGACCTACCGGTTCCGGTAAGACATATCTTGCCCAGACTCTTGCGAAGATTATCAATGTCCCCTTTGCAATAGCAGATGCTACTACCCTTACCGAGGCAGGGTATGTGGGAGAGGATGTGGAAAACATTCTGCTGAAGCTGATTCAGGCAGCGGATTACGATGTGGAAAGAGCCCAGTATGGTATCATTTATATCGATGAAATCGATAAAATTACCAAAAAGGGGGAGAATGTCTCCATTACCCGTGATGTATCCGGCGAGGGCGTTCAGCAGGCTCTGCTTAAGATTATCGAGGGTACGGTAGCCAGTGTTCCGCCCCAGGGTGGCAGAAAGCATCCTCATCAGGAGCTTATCTCCATAGATACCTCCAATATTCTCTTTATTTGCGGCGGAGCCTTTGACGGACTGGAGAAGATAGTGGAGTCCAGACTGGATAGAAAGGCTATCGGCTTCAATACAGAGGTTTCTCAGAAGACCACCAAGGAAATCTGTGAGCTTTTGCAGGCAGTGACCCCTCAGGATCTGGTGAAGTTTGGTCTGATTCCGGAGTTTGTTGGGCGTGTGCCTATTTGTGTGGCCTTGAGAGGTCTGGATAAGGAAGCTCTTGAAAAGATTCTGAGAGAGCCCAAGAATGCCCTGATTAAGCAGTACAGAAAGTTGTTCAACATGGACGAAGTGGAACTGACCTTTGAGGATGATGCGGTATCTGCCATTGCAGAGAAGGCTTTTGAAAGGAAAACCGGTGCCAGAGGTCTGCGCTCCATTATGGAAAATGTGCTGATGGATACCATGTATACAATTCCCTCCGATGACACCATTGAAGAGTGTGTCATTACCAAGGAAGTAGTGGACGAGGAGAGTGCACCTGTCATTATCCATAAGGGTGAGACAAGAAAACTGGAAACAGCGATATGATTATTAAGAATGTAAGTCTGGAAATCGTCTGTGGTGTTACCAGTAAGCTGCCTCAAAGCAAATATCCGGAGGTGGCTTTTGCAGGGAAAAGCAATGTGGGAAAGTCTTCCCTGATTAATGCACTGGTCAATCGAAAGGCGTTGGCCAGAACCAGTTCCCAGCCGGGTAAAACCCAGACAATCAATTATTACAATGTTAATGACTCCATTTATTTCGTGGATTTGCCGGGATATGGATATGCCCGTGCCAATCAGGAGGTCAAGGCCGGTTGGGGCAGGATGGTTGAAAACTATCTGCACGGCTCAAAACAGTTAAAGCGGGTATTTCTGCTGATTGATATCAGACATGCACCTTCCGAAAATGACAGGATGATGTATGACTGGATCTGCAGAATGGGATATATGCCGGTACTGATTGCCACGAAGCTGGATAAGATCAAAAGAAGCCAGCTTCAGAAGCAGTTGAAGCTTATCAGCGAAGGCCTGCAGGTGAAGGAGGGAACGATACTGATTCCTTTTTCATCGGAGACCAAGCAGGGAAGAGAGGAAATTTATCAGATTCTTGACAGTATTGTGGAGGAAAATTTATGAAAAAATACGGCAAAGCTCTGGTTAATATAGCAGTGGCGGTGACCATGTTTCTTGCGGCTGCATTTCTTCTACCGAGAGTGCTGATATTTTTTTCTCCCTTTGTGGTGGGCTGGGTTATCGCGCTGATAGCCAGCCCACTTGTGCGTTTTTTTGAAGAAAAATTCAGGTTGAAGAGAAAGATAGGAAGTGCCTTTGTGATTGTGGCGGTGATTGCTTTGGTGGTGCTTCTTGTCTATTTCGCAGGAGCCCTGATTGTGGAACAGGTGATGGGGCTTTTGAGAGATTTGCCGGAAATGTGGAAGGGAATGCAGGAGGACTTGAATGATATTGCGGATACCATCAGTTCATTTGCGGGGAAATTTTTTGGAAATAACGATTTCAGGTTTAGTGATATGGCAGACCAGTTGGGAGTCTATCTCGGCAATTTCTTCGGAAGTCTTGGAACTCCTACTCTGGAAGCGGCAGGAAACCTGGCGAAGCGGTTACCGACCATATTCATCGGTCTGATTATGGCATTGCTTTCCTCTTATTTCTTTGTGGCGGAGCGGAGCAGGATTAACCAATGGTTTATTCAACATACATCAGCCAACCTGCAGCTGCGTTATCGTATGATTTGCAATTGTCTGACGCAGTCAGTGGGAGGGTACTTTAAGGCACAGCTAAAGATTGAAGTCTGGATGTACTTGTTGCTTCTGCTGGGGCTTGGCCTCCTGCGGGTAAGGTATTTTGCGCTGATTGCATTGGGAATTGCCATTCTGGATCTCCTTCCCTTTCTGGGGACAGGTACCGTGCTGATTCCCTGGGCTCTGATTAAGCTGTTGACTGCAAATTATAAGATGGCTCTCTGGCTTTTGATTATATGGTGCGGCGGACAATTGGCCAGACAGCTGATTCAGCCCAAAATTGTGGGAGATTCCATAGGTGTGGCTCCCCTTCCGACCTTGTTCCTGCTGTTTGGAGGATATAAGCTGGGAGGTATTCTGGGAATGATTATGGCGGTACCGCTGGGCCTGCTGGTATATACCATGTATCAGGAAGGTGCCTTTGACACTACAAAGAAAAGTGTGCAGATACTGCTGGCAGGGCTGAATCATTTCCGCAGAATTGAGAAAGAGGATCTGCTCGAAGTGGAGGAGATGGAAAAACGTAATGCGGAAGCCTTTGAAGAATTGAACGAACAGAGGCAGGAGGCAATACGAAAAAAATCGGAGGAAGCTGCAGCCGGACGTGCAGGAAAAAGATGGAAAATAAAAAAATAAAAAAGTATCCTTTTTCTGAAACTTTTCCTCTGAAAAGGCCGTCTATATCTATAGAGAGTGTGGATACACTCTCTATTTTTATTGCAGTTACAGACGGAGGTAGAGACATGAAAAGTATTCTTATATATAATAATCAGTCCGGTATTGCGGAAAAGATGGAGCCGTTTTTTGTCAGTGAAGGAATAAAGCTTTTTGTGACAAAGAATGAAAAACAACTGGAAATTATGCTTCAGACGGAGAGTATCCAGCTGATACTGCTTGACGTGGAATTGACTGATAAAGGCTGGGACAGGGGAATTGAACAGATTGCAGCCCTCCGTCGTGTGAGCAGAATTCCCTTGATTGTGGTGTCTAAGCAGTCTGCTGATACGGCAAAAATTATGGCGCTGGAAGCGGGAGCAGATGACTATGTGACTTCAGACTGCAATCCGCTGGAACTGATGGCAAGAATAAATTCCCAGATTCGCAGATATCTTCAGCTTGTAAATATGTGTGTTGACATGGACCGCATTTATAGGGTGGAGGGCTTGACAATTAACGATGTTCAGCGTACAGTGACTGTGGATGGCAGAAATGCAAGACTGACGCCGATTGAATATAAGATACTGCGACTGCTGGTACAGCAGAAAGGACATGTTTTGTCCAATCGTCAGATATATGAGTCAATATGGCGGATGCAGCCCATAGGTGCCGACAATACCATTGCAGTGCATATTCGCCATATCAGGGAAAAAATAGAAAGCAATCCCCGGGAGCCGAAATATCTGAAAGCAGTCTGGGGAAATGGATATAAAGTGGGATGAAACAAAAAAAGTGGGGAATATCCGGCAGCACGCTGAAGATTATCGCGATGACTGCCATGCTGATTGACCATATTGCGGCAGCTGTTTTTACAAGAATACTGATTTGCAGAGGTTATTTTGGGGCCGTCTCTGCCCGGGATATGGGAAAGGTCTGTCTGCAGTTTATGGATAATGAAGCCCTATACCTCCTTGTCAGCCGCATGCGCATGATTGGCCGCATTGGATTTCCCCTCTTTTGCTTTCTACTGGTGGAAGGCTTTCAAAAGACGGGTAACAGAAAAAAATATATCCTGCGCTTAGGAATTTTCGCACTGATTTCAGAGATTCCTTTTGATTTGGCTTTTGCTGGTAAGGTGTTTGATTTTTCCGGTCAGAATGTCTATTTTACACTGCTGATAGGTATGCTTTTTATGTGTGCCTGTACATATGTTTCCAAGCTCCGATTGCCGGGGGCGGTGAAAGCGGTACTTGTGGGAGCAGGCATTCTGCTGCTGCCGGTTTACTATGTAAAGAGATATACCTCACTTGTGACAAAGCTGCTGGAGCCCTTTCTTGTCATTGGTGGGGAGCTGGGACTGATACACAGCCGGACAGAAGCTTTTTGGTTTGTTTCTTTCTGTCTGGCAGCAGTGCTTTTTATCCTCTGGCTGATATATCGCAGGGTGGTGGGACCGGATGCGGCATGGGGACTGGGCGTGAGCTTCGGAATGCTGACACTGGGGATGCTCCTTGGGGATTTGATGAAGACGGATTACGGGGGAAGCGGCGTTCTCACCATTGCAGTGATGTATTTCCTGAGGGGCGGCAGAATTCTCTCCGGTCTTGGGGGCTGTACCATGCTGAACATAACCCATACCAATGAGGTTACGGCATACCTGGCATTGATTCCCATAGCTTATTATAACGGGGAGAGAGGACTTAAGCTGAAATACCTGTTCTACGCATTCTATCCCGTACATCTGTTGGTTTTATGGGGAATTGCGGCAGCCATGGGAATGGGGTGGATGGCTGCCTTGTGAAGAAGTGAAATAAAAAAACAGAGAGAGCATCAGACATATGCCTGGTGCTCTCTCTGCATTTCATGCAACCACAGCTGCTTTTGGTTATTAGTCAGAGCAATTAAGCTACTACAGTAACGTTGGTAGCGCGAATCTTGCTGCTGTTCTGAGGGTCGCACTCTGTATCGAAAGTAACCTTCTGGCCTTCCTCAAGAGACTTGAAACCTTCAGCGTTGATAGCGGAGAAATGTACGAATACTTCCTCGCCGGTTGCATCGTTGGTGATGAAACCATAACCCTTCTGTGCGTTGAACCATTTAACTGTACCGTTGTTCATTGTGGTACCTCCTAAAAAATAAAAATGATTGATTCTAAAATGTAGGGCAGAAAAATCACATATTTTTGTAAACCATCATCAAAGTAGCAATGACTTACAAAAATATGTGAGTTCAATGACTTTCATTTAGAATACGATTGTAGTATAGCATTAGTTTTTACAAAATGTCAACAATTATTTTTAAAAAAGGAATATTTGTCGATTGCGTGGAAAAAATGGTTTTTAAGGAGGAAATCGGAATGTTTTTTTTACATGGATTCAAGCTTTTTGGAAGAAAAAGAAATCAGGTTTTTGGGGGGCAGTCCGGTAGTATCGGAAGTCCGGTTAAGGGACAAATCGAGGAGAGCCGGGACGGCGGACAACCCATGGCTGTCATATACCCGGAGGAGGAAAGAATCTACGCGCCCACAGCCGGCAAGGTTACCAGAATTTATCCGTTGGGGAATGCATTTTTATTTCAGACAGATGCCGGAGTGGAGCTGTATATTCAGGTGGGAAACTCTGAGGATGAGCTTCTTGGGAGGTATTACAGGCCCAGAGTCCTGCAGAACGAGATTGTCTGTGAGCATAAGCTTCTGCTGGAGTTCGACAGGGCAGGTCTGGCGAAAGAAGGCATCTATCCGAGAGTCACTGTGAGGGTGCTGAACAGTATCTGCGATAAAACCATTCTTCCCGTGTCGGAAGGACAGCAAATTGCCATGGGGGAAGATATTTTCAAAATATATCAATATTCCGGAAAACTGCAGATGGACTTGGTTTCTGACTGAGCACCTGACAAAAAAGAAATGTATTCCGACAAAATATCGAGGTCAGAAAAGTACACTACAGGTCTGTGAAACATTTACCCACAGTAGCTTGACAAATTACCCACAGAGGTTTATTCTGATATTGTTATATATACCCCTATGGGGTATTTGTTTCAGGAGTACAAGGGAGAGGTAAGTATGAATCACAGTGTTCAGGGAAGTACGGGCTGTAAGAAATGTGAAAGGCACAAGGAAACACCCAGGAAGGAAGAAGAAACCAGGAAATTAAAGAATCGTCTGAACCGTATCGCCGGGCAGTTAAACGGTATCGGACGGATGCTGGAGGAAAATCGTTATTGCGGAGATATTCTGACCCAGGTGGCTGCCGTGGAGAGTGCGCTGCAGGCATTTGGATACAGGATTCTGCAGACGCATCTGGAAACCTGTGTGACAGAGGAGATAAAGAAGGGGAATCCTGCTGTCATGGAGGAGACATTGGAATTGATAAAAAAGCTGAAATAGAGGACGGATAGGGAGGCCGGAAGAATGAAGGAGAGATTCCGTGTGACCGGAATGACATGTTCCGCCTGTTCCGCCCATGTGGAAAAGGCAGTGGGCAGACTGGAAGGAACGGAAAAGGTATCTGTGAATCTGTTGACAGAGACCATGGAGGTTCGCTATGATGGAGACAGACTGGATAAGGAGCGGATTATGGAAGCCGTCGAGAAAGCGGGGTATGGAGCGGAAGTAATCACAGACAGTAGAAACGGCACAGCCGAGAATGTTTCCGGGAGTCGGGCAGAAGGGGAAAGGCGGCGTCACAGGACGGATGAAGCCGGGGAATCAATGGGGTTGCGACTTGGAGTTTCCCTGGGCTTTTTGATTCCGCTGATGTATGTAGCCATGTATCACATGTATTATGAATGGTTCGGGCTGCCAATTCCCGGCTTTGTGCATTCTTTTTTTCACGGTGATGAGAACGCCATGAACTTTGCACTGACCCAGTTTCTTCTGCTCCTGCCTATTCTATATATGAACAGAAAATATTTTTCCGTGGGATTTAAGACACTTATCCATCTATCGCCAAACATGGACAGTCTGATTGCCTTAGGATCAACGGCAGCGGTGGGATACGGTATTTTTGCCTTGTATCGCATCAGCTATGGACTGGGCCACGGCAATGGGGAGGTTGTGCAACGCTATTCCGCGGATTTGTATTTTGAATCGGCAGGTATGATTCTCACGCTGATTACGGTTGGAAAGTATCTGGAGGGGCGTTCCAGGAAAAAGACCGGAGCTGCCATTGCAAAGCTGATGGATTTATCACCGAAGGTGGCAATCGTAGTGGATGAGAATGGCGAGGAACATGAAATCCCAACGGAAAACCTGCAGGTGGGGGATATCTTTCTTGTAAAGCCGGGGAGCCTGGTGCCCGTGGACGGCATTGTGCTGGAGGGAGGCTCCAGCGTGGATGAGGCGGCCATTACCGGCGAAAGTATACCTGTGGGGAAGCAGCCCGGCGACAAGGTGGTTTCTGCCACCATGAATAAATCAGGCTTTTTAAAATGCAGGGCAGACAGAGTGGGAGAGGATACGACTCTTTCGCAGATTATACGTCTTGTGGAGGAAGCGGGCTCCGGCAAGGCACCCATTGCCCGGCTTGCAGATAAGGTGTCGGGAGTATTTGTACCGGTGGTTATCGGTATCGCCCTGGTTACGCTGTGTGTCTGGCTGGCAGCGGGAGCGGGAGCGGAGTTTGCCATATCCTCCGCCATTGCAGTGCTGGTGATTTCCTGTCCCTGTGCCCTTGGCCTTGCCACTCCGGTGGCTATCATGGTGGGAACAGGTGTGGGAGCAAGCCATGGTATTCTGATTAAGTCCGGAGAAGCACTGCAGCAGGCAAGAGATATCGATACGGTGGTTCTGGACAAGACAGGGACGGTGACCTCCGGAGAACTGTGTGTGAATGGCTCGGGCTGCTATGTGCGTGAGCTTTCCCCGGAAAACCTGATACAGCTTGCTGCCGCGCTGGAGAAGAAGAGCGAGCATCCCCTTGCCGAGGCCATCACAAAGGAAGCGGCAAGGCAGCAGCTTCCGCTTCCGAAGGTCAGGGATTTCCAGGCTGTTTTTGGAAGAGGAATCAAAGGTGTGCTGGCAGAAGACTTGGAATTCACGGATGCCATGAAGGAGGATGGCCCCACGGCATTTTTTGTGGCCGGAAGGAACAGGGCAGGGGAGTCCGCCTCTGCGTTTGTTTCAGGTGGAACTGTTAAGGCCGGAACCCCTATTCTTGTGGGAAATCAGGCATTCATGGAAGAAAACGGAATTGCTATTGACAGGACTATATTGGAAGGATTGAATCAGATTGCGGCAGAGGGAATGACGGTGCTGCTGGTGGCGGAGGAGGAAAGGTTACTTGGCTATATTTCCGTGTCGGATCGTGTGAAGACAGGCTCTGCACAGGCAATTGACCGCTTTCGTAAAATGGGAATCCGGGTGGTTTTGCTGACCGGTGACAATAAAAGAACTGCGGAGGCAGTGCGACGGCAGCTTGGAATTGAGGAGGCAGTGGCAGAAGTGCTGCCCCAGGATAAAGAAAAGAAAATTGCGGAGCTCAAGGCTCAAGGCCGTAAGGTGGCGATGATTGGGGACGGCATAAACGATGCGCCGGCGTTGGCGGCAGCCGATGTCGGGATTGCCATCGGCGCTGGAACGGATGTTGCCATTGAGAGCGCGGATATCGTGCTGATGAAGAGTGATTTGCGGGATGCAGTGACGACGGTCCGACTGAGCAGGGCTGTGATACGGAATATCAAGCAGAATCTGTTCTGGGCTTTTTTCTATAATGCCATCGGCATTCCCCTGGCTGCGGGAGTATGGTATCCTGCCCTGGGAATCAGATTGAATCCCATGTTTGGAGCAGCAGCCATGAGCCTGAGCAGTATTTTTGTGGTAGGGAATGCACTGAGACTAAGGAGCTTCAAAACCGATTTCAAGAAAAAGAGAAAGCGGTCCGCCGGGGAAGAAATAAGACCTGTGGAAGAGAGAAAGGAGAAGAAAATGACAAAGGTAATTACCATCGAGGGAATGATGTGCAGTCATTGCACGGGCAGAGTGCAGAAGGCACTGGAGGCACTGGAAGGAGTTGTAGCAGTGACCATGAATCTGGAACAGAAAAGTGCTACCCTGGAATTGTCCGGGGAAGTGAGCGATGAAGCATTGTCAGAGGCAGTGACGGAAGCGGGATATCAGGTGACGTCAATCCACGGATAATGGATTCCAAAATGTATTCTTTCAGAGAAAATTTATGATTTTTTTATTGTATTTCACAGCATTGGTGTTATAGTTGGAATAGAACAAATAAAGAATATCAATCCGAAGGATACAATAAAATATTCTAAGGGATAGGAGAAGGGTGGGATAATCATGAATATCAGTAAATTTACACAGAAATCAATGCAGGCCGTGGAAGGCTGCGAGAAGCTTGCCTATGAATACGGCAATCAGGAAATAGAGCAGGAGCATCTGCTGTACAGTCTTCTGACTCTGGATGACAGCCTGATTCTCAAATTGATTGAAAAGATGGAAATACAGAAGGAACACTTTGTAAACAGAGTGGAACAGGCGATTCAGAAACGTCCCAAGGTACAGGGCGGCAAGGTGTATATCGGGGAAAACCTGAACAAGGTATTGATCAGTGCGGAGGAGGAAGCCAGACAGCTGGGAGATGAATATGTCTCTGTGGAGCATCTGTTTCTTTCTATGCTGAAGAACCCCAACAGGGAGATTGCTCAGATTTGGAAGGAGTACGGTATCACAAGAGAGCGATTCCTTCAGGCACTTTCCACGGTCCGGGGCAATCAGAGAGTGACCAGCGACAACCCGGAGGCCACCTACGATACTCTGGAAAAATATGGGCAGGAGCTGGTGGAGAAGGCCAGAAATCAAAAGCTGGATCCTGTCATCGGCAGAGACAGCGAGATCAGAAATATCATCCGAATCCTTTCCAGAAAGACCAAGAATAATCCGGTGATTATCGGCGAACCCGGCGTGGGCAAGACCGCTGTGGTAGAGGGACTTGCCCAGCGTATTGTGAGAGGGGATGTGCCGGAGGCACTGAGAGACAAGAAGATTTTTGCCCTGGATATGGGCGCCCTTGTAGCCGGAGCCAAATACAGAGGTGAGTTTGAGGAGCGTCTGAAGGCAGTGCTGGATGATGTGAAGAGCAGTGACGGACAGATTATTCTGTTTATCGATGAGCTGCATACCATTGTGGGGGCAGGCAAGACCGACGGTGCCCTGGATGCCGGAAATATGCTCAAGCCCATGCTGGCCAGAGGAGAGCTGCACTGTATCGGTGCCACCACTCTGGATGAATACAGGCAGTACATCGAAAAGGATGCGGCTCTGGAGAGACGTTTCCAGCCTGTCATGGTGGATGAGCCTACGGTGGAAGACACCATTTCCATTCTGCGAGGCCTGAAGGAACGCTATGAGGTATATCATGGCGTGAAAATTATGGACAATGCCCTGGTGAGCGCGGCAGTTCTTTCCAATCGTTATATTTCAGACAGATTCTTGCCGGATAAAGCCATTGACCTGGTGGATGAGGCCTGTGCGTTGATTAAGACCGAACTGGATTCCATGCCCACAGAGCTGGATGAGCTGCAGCGCAAGATTATGCAGATGGAGATTGAGGAGGCTGCGTTAAAGAAAGAGGATGACCGCCTCAGTCAGGAGCGGCTGGCTGACCTGCAGAAGGAATTGGCAGAGCAGAAGGAAGCCTTTGCCGGTATGAAGGCACAATGGGATAACGAAAAAGCTTCCGTGGACAAGCTGTCCAAATTGCGGGAAGAAATCGACAGCGTAAATAGTGAGATTCAGATTGCCCAGAGAGAAGGGAACCTGGAGAAGGCAGCGGAATTGAGCTACGGTAAATTGCCTGCACTGAAAAAGCAGCTGGAGCAGGCGGAGGAAAAGATAGGCTCCGACGATTTGTCTCTGGTCCATGAGAAGGTATCTGATGAGGAAATTGCCAGAATCGTCTCCAGATGGACGGGAATCCCGGTGGCAAAGCTGACGGAGAGCGAGCGCAACAAGACCCTGCACCTGGATCAGGAGCTGCACAAGCGGGTAATTGGACAGGACGAAGGCGTCACCAAGGTGTCTGAAGCAATTATCCGTTCCAAAGCCGGTATCAAGGACCCCTCCAAGCCCATCGGTTCTTTCCTGTTCCTGGGACCTACCGGTGTGGGTAAGACAGAGCTTGCAAAGTCTTTGGCAGCAGCCCTGTTTGACGATGAGAACAATATGGTTCGTATCGATATGAGCGAATATATGGAGAAGTACTCAGTCTCCAGACTGATTGGAGCACCTCCCGGATATGTGGGCTATGAGGAGGGCGGGCAATTGACCGAAGCAGTCAGAAGAAAACCATATAGTGTGGTCCTTTTTGACGAAATCGAGAAAGCGCACCCCGATGTGTTTAACGTGCTTTTGCAGGTGCTGGATGACGGCAGAGTGACGGATTCCCAGGGCAGAACCGTAGATTTTAAGAACACAATCCTGATTATGACTTCCAATATCGGAGCTAATTATCTGCTGGAGGGTATTGATGCAGACGGACAGATTGGCAAGGAGGCGGAGGATGCCGTGATGGGTGAGCTCCGTGCACACTTCAGACCGGAATTCCTGAACCGTCTGGATGAGACCATTCTGTTCAAACCCTTGACGAAGGACAATATCAGTGATATTATCCGACTGATTATTGCAGATTTGAATCATCGCTTGGACGATCGGAACCTGAAACTGGAGCTGACGGAGGAAGCCACCGTATATATTGTGGATCATGCCTATGACCCGGTATATGGTGCGAGACCCCTGAAGAGATATATCCAGAAATATGTGGAAACCATGGCAGCAAAGCTGATTCTGGAGGACAAGGTTGACAATGGTGACACGATTCTCATTGATGTACAGAATGGAGAATTGACTGCAATGGTTAAAGCTACATTTGAGGAAGGAGCAGGTTCATGATTCCCAAGGACCCGGCCATGCTTTTAAGCTTTGTCAACTTAAAACTGCGAGACTATTATGACAGCCTGGATAAGCTCTGTGAGGATCTGGATGCGGACAGGAATGATTTGGAAGCGAAATTAGCATCCATCGACTATCACTATGACAAGGAGCAAAACAGGTTTGTGTAACGCTGAGATACGAATGAAAAAGGGATTACGCTGCAGAGTCTGCACCGGATGTGGTTTGTGTCCGGGAGTATTGCGCCCGGAGGTAAAAGAACAGAAAATTCATGTGCTGGCGGATTTGCCGGGAGAGGGACAAGGGGAGCTTCCCTTTGCCGATGGAACGAGACTGGCTGTGGCAGATATTGGAACTACCACCATAGCCATGCTGTTATATGACATGGAAGGCAGGGTGGAGGCAAGGTATGTGACTGTGAATCCTCAGGTGAAGTACGGAGCTGATGTGATTTCCAGAATTCGTGCAGCGGAGGAGCCGCAGTGCGCAGGGGATTTGCGAGACCTGGTACGTAAGGAATTGGAGAAGGGACTGAATCGGTTTCGAGACATACTTTCCGCAGGAGAGAGGTTACAACTTGTCATTGCCGCCAACACCACAATGATCTACCTGATGATGGGCTGGGACACGTCTGAGCTGGGACGTGCCCCTTTTCATGCAACACGTCTTGGAACGGTAGAGACTACCTTGGGAGAGGTGCCATGTTTTGTGATGCCCGGCATGTCTGCCTTTGTGGGAGGAGATATCACCTCCGGTATGTATGCCTGTGGCATGGACAAGGAAGAAGAAATCACCCTGTTTATTGACCTTGGGACCAACGGAGAGCTGGCGCTGGGCAATAAAAATAAGCGAATTGCCTGTGCTACGGCTGCCGGCCCCGCCTTTGAGGGAGGAGTCAACCGAGGTATCTGGGGAGCAGATATGATTAGTCTACTCGCTGCTCTGAGACGGGAGAAGCTTCTGGATGAAACGGGGCTTCTCGAGGAGAAATACTTTGAGTCCGGCGTCCGAGCGGGCAATGTCCTTATCACCGGGAGTGCGGTGAGAAGTGTGCAGCTGGCAAAGGCAGCCATTGCTGCGGGGATTAAAACCTTGCTTGACAGATATGGAATCAAAGGGGAAGATGTGGACCGTGTGGTGCTGGCAGGAGGCTTCGGCTATTATCTGAATCCCGCTGATGCAGCTGAAATCGGGCTGCTGCCCAAGACTCTGGCAGCAAAGGCCTATGCAGGCGGCAACACCGCCTTGATGGGGGCACTGAAAGCAGGGCGGATGTTGTTGAAGGATAAGGGAGATTTGGAACTACAACAGCGATTGAAAAAGCTGGTGGAGGGAACGGAATGCATTAACCTTGCGGAGGAACCCGGTTTCAATGAATGTTATCTGTCCTCCATGAATCTGGAAGAGTATGAATGAATCCTACTGAATAAGTTCACCTGTCTGCGCATATAGTTTAAAAACTGCGTGAATCGAGGCAGATAATATGAAGAAACTGATGACAGCAATCCTGGTATTTGATTTGATGGCGGGATTGCTGTTTTTGGGTTTGTGGGAGAGCAGAAAACAGGCAAGCATTGTCAGCAGCAATAATGTAGAAAATGAAAATCTCAAGAAGATAGCCATCACTTTCGATGACGGTCCCCATCCTTCCTATACGGAGCAGCTTTTGGACGGCTTGAAGGAACGGGGTGTACATGCTACCTTCTTTGTCACGGGAGAACATGCCAGACTACACCCGGAGATTATTAAGAGAATGCAGAACGAGGGGCATTTGATTGGCAATCATACCTACAGCCATATTCAGCTGACCAAGAACAATAGAGAGGTTTTTAAAGAGGAATTGATTATGACCAATAAGGTCATAAAGGAAATCACAGGGGAGGAGGTACAATATGTGCGTCCTCCCTACGGCTCCTGGGACAAGAGCTTTGAGAAGGAACTGAACATGTTTCCGGTACTGTGGACCGTAGACCCCCTTGACTGGAGCTCGGGTAATGTGGCAAACATCACGAAGAAGATTGTGGATAAGGCGGGAGAAAATGACATTATTCTCATGCACGACTATTATGAAACCTCCGTGACGGCAGCACTGAAGGCCATTGATGAGCTGACGGAGGAGGGGTATACCTTCGTGACGGTGGAGGAGATCTTGTTTGATTAGGATTTTACATTTTATTCTCTTTGTGGTAGGATAGGTTTGAATGTGCACTCAGGTTTTTACCGATATGATTTGAAACAGCGAGGAGAGAAAGGATATGCAGGGTCTGATTCTGGCCGCGGGCATGGGAAAGCGGCTGAAGGAGCTTACGAAGAACAATACAAAGTGTATGGTGAAGGTGGACGGGGTCACACTGATAGAGAGAGTACTGCATCAGCTGGACAGATTTCGCCTTTCCAGAGTGGTAATCGTGGTGGGATACGAAGGACAGAAGCTGATTGACTTTATCAGCACCCTGGACATCGAGACACCGATTGTCTATGTGAAGAATCCGATTTATGATAAAACCAATAATATATATTCTCTGGCTCTGGCAAAGTCTTATCTTCTGGAGGAGGATACCCTTCTGTTGGAGTCTGACCTGATTTTCGAGGACAGCGTCCTGGAAACTCTTCTTAACGACCCCAGGGAAACCCTGGCACTGGTAGATAAATATGAGTCCTGGATGGACGGGACCTGTGTCAAAATCGGTCCGGACGACTCTATCGAAGCCTTTGTGCCCGGGAAAAAGTTTGTGTTTGAGGATATCCCCAAGTATTATAAAACGGTGAACATCTATAAATTCAGCAGGCATTTTTCCGAGACCCATTATGTGCCTTTTCTGGATGCTTACTCAAAAGCCCTTGGAAACAACGAATATTACGAGCAGGTGCTGCGTGTCATTACCATGCTGGATGATCCGGAGATCAAGGCAAAGAAGCTGGAGGGACAGCTGTGGTACGAGATTGACGATATTCAGGACCTGGATATTGCAACTTCCATGTTTTCCGCCGACGATGAGCGAAAAGTGGCAAACATACAGGAGCGCTACGGCGGTTATTGGAGATATCCCAGGCTGCTGGATTTCTGCTACCTTGTGAACCCCTATTACCCGCCACAGAAGCTGATCAATGAAATGAAGGCAAGCTTCGATACCCTGCTGACCCAGTACCCTTCCGGTATGCGGGTTAACAGCCTTCTGGCTGCCAAAAACTTCGGGATTCACCAAGAGCATGTGCTGGTGGGAAACGGAGCTGCGGAGCTGATTAAGTGCCTGATGGAAAATACGGAGGGAAGGATTGGCTTTGTCAGACCCACCTTTGAAGAGTATCCCAACCGCTATGACAAAGAAAAAAGTGTGGCTTTTACCCCCTCAAATGAGGATTTTTCCTATACCGCGGAGGATTTGAAGACCTTTTTTGCGGACAAGAATATCGGGACGCTGATACTGATTAACCCGGACAACCCCAGCGGGAATTACATTCCTAAGTCGGAGGTAACAGGTCTTGCTGCCTGGTGTGGGGAGAGGGGAATCCGCTTCCTTTTGGATGAATCCTTTGTGGATTTTGCGGAGGAAGAGGACAGCACCCTGCTGCGGGAGGAGCTTCTCGGCCAATATCCGAATATGGTTGTCATCAAATCCATTTCCAAGTCCTACGGTGTGCCGGGTATCCGGCTGGGGATACTGGCATCCTCGGATGAAGAGCTGATTGGCCTTCTGAAAAAGGAGGTTGCCATCTGGAACATCAATTCCTTCGGCGAGTTTTATCTGCAGATTGAGGAAAAATACAAGAAAGATTATGCGGAAAGTCTGGGCAGACTGCGGAAAGAAAGAACAAGATTTATCAGGGAGTTAAGCAACATCAACAGTCTGCGGGTGATTCCTTCTCAGGCAAATTATGTGATGGTGGAAGTGAAAGGAATGACAGCAAGAGAACTGACGAAAACATTGCTGTTGAAATACAATCTTTTCATCAAAGACCTGTCGAAGAAGGTGGTACTGGGAGACAGGCAGTTTATCAGGCTTGCGATCCGAAATGAGGAGGATAATAACAAACTGATTGCCGCACTGAAGGCGGTGCTTTCGGCAGAGCCGGTTCGCTAGCCTGCTGTGGTGCATGCCGGTGAAGGTCCGTTAGCCTGCTGTGGCGCTTGCCGGGACAAAAAAGATGGATAGGTCAGTACCTGTCAGGAGATCAGAAGGATGAGGATTTAAGATGAAAAACAGGCAGCATTCCTCAAAAAAACAGGATTATAAAAAGAGGGTTTTTGACATTATTCAGATTGGAACGAGGATTGACGTTCCCAGCAGATTGTTTGATTTTTTTATCGTGTGTGTCATTCTGACAAGCATCACGGTTACATTCCTGCGCACCTTCGACTCACTGCAGCCCTATTCCCGGCTGCTGAATGGAATTGAACTGGCGACCATCGTCATCTTTATCATAGAATATGTGCTGAGACTCTGGACAAGTGACCTTCTCTTCCCGGAGGAAAGGCGGATGGTTTCCATACGGAAATTTCTGTGCTCCTTCTACGGAATTGTGGATTTACTGACCATTATCTCTTATTTTGCACCGCTGTATTCCAATGGTATTGTGGCGCTGCGAATGATTCGGGTAATCCGGATTATGAGGCTGTTTCAGGTCAACAAGACCTTTGATGCTTTCAGTATTGTGGCAGAGGTGGTCACAGAGAAGAGAAAGCAGCTGCTGTCCTCCGTCTGTATGATTGCCATGATTATGCTGGCGGCCTCTCTCTGTATGTACGGCTTTGAGCACGATGTACAGCCCGATGTGTTTGAAAATGCTTTTTCCGGCATCTGGTGGGCCATGTCCACGGTACTTACGGTGGGATACGGAGATATCTATCCCATTACGGTGGGTGGCAAAATCGTAGCCATTGTGATTGCCCTGTTGGGCGTTTGCGTGGTAGCCATCCCTACCGGCGTCATCAGTGCCGGCTTCGTGGAATATTATGCAAGGCTCAGAAATGAGTCCAGGGAGGCACTGCCCGGAGATACCATGTCCATGCTGGCGCAGAAGGCAGAGAAGAAAAAGATGTCAGTGAATGAGTACCTGCTGTATCTCATGTGCAGGGAAGAAAAATAACAAGGATATTTGTAAAGGGATAGGAAAATCTGAGTATGGATATTTTTGAATATATGCGAAGTACACAGATGGAAAAGGAAGCGCCGCTGGCCGCCAGGATGCGTCCCAGGACCCTGGATGAGGTTGTGGGGCAGGAGCATATCATCGGAAAGGATAAGCTGCTTTACCGGGCCATCAAGGCAGACAAAGTCAGTTCTGTTATTTTTTACGGCCCTCCCGGAACGGGCAAGACCACCCTCGCCAAGGTCATTGCCAATTCCACCAGCGCTGAGTTTATGCAGATCAATGCCACCTCCGCAGGAAAAAAGGATATGGAAGAGGTGGTATCCAAGGCAAAAGAGCTTCAGGGGATGTATGGGAAAAAAACGATTCTTTTTATCGATGAGATTCATCGCTTTAACAAGAGCCAGCAGGATTATCTGCTTCCCTTTGTGGAGGACGGCACCATAATATTAATCGGTGCCACCACGGAGAATCCCTATTTTGAAGTGAATGGCGCTTTGATTTCCCGCTCCATCGTTTTTGAACTGAAGCCTATACCTGTGGAAGCGGTAAAGGAACTGATTAAAAAAGCAGTCTATGATGTGGACAGGGGAATGGGAATCTATCAGGCAGAAATAGAGGAAGATGCAGTTGATTTCCTGGCGGAGCTGTCCGGAGGAGATGCCAGACATGCCTTGAATGCTGTGGAACTGGGTGTCATGACTACTACGCCGGGAGCGGACGGTAAGATTCATATTACCCTTGAGGTTGCCAAAGAATGTATCCAGAAGCGTGTCATGCGCTACGACAAAACCGGAGACAATCACTATGATACCATCTCTGCCTTTATCAAGAGCATGAGAGGCTCGGATCCGGATGCGGCGGTATATTATCTGGCCCGGATGCTGTATGCGGGGGAGGAAGTGGCGTTTGTTGCCAGAAGAATCATGATTTGCGCGGCGGAGGATGTGGGAAATGCGGATCCTCAGGCTCTGGTGGTGGCCACCAATGCCTCTCTGGCAGTGGAGAGAATCGGTATGCCGGAGGCCCAGATTATTTTGGCTCAGGCAGCAGCCTATGTGGCCTGTGCACCCAAGAGCAATGCCAGCTGTGTTGCCATAGAAGAGGCCATGAAGGTAGTGGAAAAGACGGGAAATCTGCCCATTCCCCCCCATCTTCAGGATGCCCATTACAAGGGAGCCGCAAAGCTGGGAAGGGGAACAGGCTATAAATATGCCCATGATTACCCGAATCATTATGTGGAGCAGCAGTATCTGCCCTATGAACTGAACGGGCAGGAGTTCTACAGACCCACAGGCAACGGGTATGAATTGAAAATAAAAGAACATATCAAGAGGCTTAAAGCAGAGGCAGCATCGGAAAGTCAAAATAATTCCTGAATCAGATATTGATAAATCTGCTGGTTCTTCTTCTGCCAGTTGTCACAGATGTCGGAGGCCGTGTTTTCATCGGGGACGGAAAGTGTAATGTCCACCAGATTGATTTCACGGTCTTTTGCTATCAGGTGAGCCTCATATTCTCCGGAGGTTGATTTATAATAATCGCCCTGGACGGAGACCTCATTTCGCAGGGAATACTCTTTCTCTGTTAAGTAAGTATTGATTTCTTCTTTTATTGCATCGCTGATGCGGTTCTGGAAGAAATTCAGGGTTTCCTGTCCTTCCCCTGTGAGTGTCAGCAGAGTGCGGTTTCGAACGGTCTCCGAGGTAATCAGTCCGGCATCCGTCAGCTCGCTGATGGCCTGCTGCAGGGTAAGAAAACCGGTGTATTCTTTTTCCAGCACAAAATCGCTGACCTGGGCGGCAGTCATGGGAAAAGAGACGCGGTTCAGCATATATAAGACAATCAGTTTGTATAGAGTCAAGGGTTCCTGTACCATAATTTCCGTATTCTCCGTTTTTGAATTAAACTGAAAAAAATATCACCGCAACATTCAGAACTATCGTATCAATCATAAGTTTTGCCCTGATAGGAGGACTTCAATCGCATCTTCTTATGCAGGGTATTCAGTACATCTTTTTTGTTCCGGCTCCAGTCGGGAGCAATCAGCAAATCCTTTGGACCGTCCCCGGTGAGACGATGCACTACCGTCTCCGGGGAAAGGTGCTCCAGACAGGAAATCAAAAGCTCCAGATAGGCATCCTTTGACAAAACCTCGAACTTTCCGGTGGAATAGTCGGCGGCCAGGTCGGTGCCCTTCAGCACATGAAGGAGCTGCAGTTTAATGCCGAAAATCTGAAATTGGTTCAGATATCGGATGGTCTGAAGAAGCTGCGCCTCAGTCTCGCCGGGAAGTCCCAGGATGACGTGCACAATCACAGGAATCTTAGCAGCCTGTAGTCTCCCCACACATTCTTCAAAACAGGATAAGGGATAGCCTCTGCGGATGTAGGCGGCTGTTGCCTCGTGAATGGACTGTAAGCCCAGCTCTATCCAGATAAATTTTCCGGGAAAAAGTTTCTTCAACGAAAGCAGCAGACCGATGACCTCTTCCGGTAGACAGTCCGGTCTGGTGGCAATGGAAATACCGCACACCGAAGGGGAAGCCAGCGCCCGGGAAAACACCTGCTCCAGATAGGGAAGGGGAGCGTAGGTATTGGTGTAGGCCTGAAAATAGGCGATGGTACAGGGGGTGTCATCCTCCTGTGCGGAAGAAATAACCGGGAAATCCTCTATATCCACCGCGAAATCCCCGCTGCCTCCGGCACTGCAGAAGATACAGCCCCGAGTGCCCAAGGACCCGTCCCGGTTGGGACAGGTCATATGAGCATTCAGGGCTATTTTTTTGCATTTATGTCCATATGTTTTTTTACACCAGGCATCCAGGGAGTAATAGGGCTTGCCCTGCCAGTCTGTATTGTTCATGAAATGCTTGTACCTTTCTGATGATTTGTGTCCTTTCGGGGTCTTGTGTCTGTTTTGTATCCTGTGTTTTCGAGGAATTGAGGAGTGCCCTCAGTGAATATGGGATTTCACTGCTTCGGCAACCAGCTCCGCAACCTTGGGATTAAAGGCCTCGGGCATGATATTGTCATCCCGCAGTTCCTCCTCGGGAACAAGACCTGCGATAGCTTCGGCAGCGGCCAGCTTCATTTCTTCCGTAATCTGGGTGGCGCGTCCCTCCAGTGCTCCCTTGAAGATGCCGGGGAAAGCAACCACATTATTTACCTGATTGGGGAAATCGCTCCGGCCGGTACCTACCACACGGGCACCTGCCGCCTTTGCCACGTCGGGCATAATCTCGGGAACGGGATTTGCCATGGCAAAGAGAATGGAGTCATGATTCATGGATGCCACCATCTCGGGAGTCACGATATTGGGAGCGGATACTCCCACAAAGATGTCTGCTCCTTTCAGGGCGTCTGCCAGAGTACCGGTCTCGTTTTTGGGATTGGTGACCTCGGCCATTTTCTGCTGCATCCAGTTTAAGCCTTCTGTGGATTTGGAGACGATGCCAACCTTATCACACATAACGATATAGGGGAAGCCGTAGGTCAGAAGCAGCTTTGTGATAGCTACGCCTGCGCTGCCGGCGCCGTTTACCACGACCTTGCAATCCTCCTTCTTTTTACCCACAACCTTCAGGGCATTGATGATGCCTGCCAGTACCACGATGGCGGTACCGTGCTGGTCATCATGAAATACGGGAATGTCCAGGGTGGCCTTCAGGCGCTCTTCAATCTCGAAGCATCTGGGGGCGCTGATGTCCTCCAGATTGATGCCGCCAAAGCCCGGTGCAAGCCAGGTAACGGCTTTGATAATTTCCTCCGTGTCCTGGGTGTCCAGGCAGATGGGAACGGCGTTGACCCCGCCGAACTCCTTGAACAATACGGCCTTTCCCTCCATTACGGGCATAGCGGCATGAGGACCGATGTTGCCCAGACCCAGAACCGCGCTGCCGTCTGAGACCACAGCCACGGTGTTCGCTTTCATTGTGTATTTATAGGCGGCTTCCCTGTCTGCCGCAATCACCTTACAGGGCTCAGCTACTCCGGGGGTGTAAGCAATTGCCAGATCCTCTCTGGATTTCACGGGAGTTTTGGAGACGGTCTCCAGCTTGCCGTTCCATTGTTCATGCATTAACAGTGCTTTTTCGTTGGTTGTCATGGCAGTACCTCTCTATTTGATTTATAAGTGTTTTATGATGCTCAATCTATCATAATCCAATTCCCCCGGATTCGCAAGCAGAAGATGAACAGAAAAACAGTAGTGCTGAAATCAATTTTGTGCGATAATTCAAGCGGCACTTGAAATTCCTTTATCCTTTTCAAGGTGTATATGCTGTTTTCTGTCCTTTGAAGGATTATAATCAAATTGTAAGTGATGATTAAAAGAAAGTAAAAGCGGAGGGTCAGTAAATGGATGGATTGGACAAGCGGTTAACGCAGATTCGAAAAAGAGGCATCTTACCCAGGCTGAAGTGGCAGAAAAGCTGGATGTATCATTTCAGGCGGTTAGCTTATGGGAGCGTGGAGAGACAGTCCCGGATACAGAGAAAATAGTGGATCTGGCTAGGCTATATGATGTAACCTGTGACTGGCTTCTTCTTGGCAGGGAGAAAGTAGCTCCGCTTGATTTTGAAGAGCCGTTATCAGAAAGATTGTTTGATGAAGAGCATATGTACACCTATGTGAAAACCTATGCGACATTACGAGGACTGAAACAGACCCTAAAGGTACTTTCTTTTGCCAGGAATTTGCATAAAGGGCAACTGAGAAAGGGAAAAGAGAAGGTACCTTACATATACCATCCATTACTAATTGCCTGCCATGCATTGTCTTTGGGATTGGACAATGATGATATTATCGCCACCGCATTATTACACGATGTATGTGAGGATTGCAAGGTAACGTAGAGGAGTTGCCGGTGGGAGAAAGGGTACAGATATTCCTTATATTGTTCATCCCGTTGAAGTGATGAATATTCTGAGAGAAATGAACGCAGACACAGAGCTTTTGATTGCCGGTTTGCTCCATGATGTGGTAGAGGATGCCGGAGTTTCAGTGGATGAAATCCGGCGACTCTTTGGAGAGGATGTGGCTGAGCTGGTTGCAGGTCACAGTGAGGATAAAACGAAACAATGGAAGGAACGCAAGGAAGAGGATATTCGTGCCACTGCGGAGGGTTCCATGAGACTGAAAATGTTGGTAATGGCGGATAAGGTGTCTAACATTAGGGCACTGTACTTTGATTTCCGTAATCTCGGAGAATTGGTTTGGGAGCGCTTCAAGACACCTGCAAAAATGCAGGCATGGTATTACAGTCAAATAATTGACGCCTTGTTTGAACTGCAATATCAGGAGAATACAAAATCTGTTTATTGGGAAATGTGTGGTTTTTACAAGGATATTTTTGTTACACATCATTATTGAAGAGGAACAAAAAATTAGGACTTCCTATTTGTGGAAAAGTGTATTATAATTGGAAAAAGGAAGTATGATAGATCATTTGTGAGATCGGAGCAATTATCGAAGACACATCTTGTCGCTAATCCCAGGTTATCATTAAGTGTTCATAACAGAGTTGTCAGGAAAAGTTCAGGATATCAGGAGGAAGTATGAGAGAAAAGTATGAATCATTGGCACTTATACAGTTGAAGGAGCTTGCAAAGGTACGCGGGCTCAAGGGTACATCAACGATGAAAAAGGCAGAGCTTGTGGAGGCAATGCTTGCGGAAGATGAGAGACTGAAGAAGCTGGAGGAGCGTGAGAAGGCAGAGAAGACAGAAAAGGCGCGCGAGGCATCCGCGGCAAATCAGGAGCCGCCTCAGGAAAAGGGGAGAAAAATGCCCCCCAGACGCACAGAGAGCGGCGTGAGAAACGATACAGTTTATCGCTCGGAAGCCATTGCCGGAAGCGAAAGCATGAAGAGAGCTGATTATTCATCTCCCAGATCGGAAGGTGCCAGAACCGAAGGAACCAGAACCGAAGGAACCAGGAACGAAGGAACCAGGAACGAAGGAACCAGGAACGAAGGAACCAGGAACGAAGGAACCAGAACCGAAAACTCCAGGCCGGAAGGGCAGAGACCTGAGAACTCCGGCACCCAGACGGCAGAGACAGTCCGCCCCAACAGAAATAACGAAGTTTATGACGAAAAGACTTATCCCAAGGAACTGGACAGCGGCGAGGAAGCCAGCGGTATCCTTGAGGTTATGCCGGACGGCTATGGTTTTATCCGCTGCGAGAATTATCTGCCCGGGGAGAACGATGTCTATGTGGCACCCAGCCAGATTCGCCGTTTCGGATTGAAGACAGGAGATATTCTGCGCGGCAATAAGCGGGTAAAGACCCAGCAGGAGAAGTTCAGTGCGCTGCTGTTTATCCGCACCATCAACGGCTATACCATGGAAGAATCTGCCAGGAGAATGGCCTTTGAGGATATGACGCCTATTTTTCCTGATGAGCGCATTCGATTGGAAACTCCCGGCTGCAGTGTGGCTATGAGAGTGATGGACCTGGTAAGCCCGGTAGGCAAGGGGCAGCGTGGAATGATTGTATCCCCGCCCAAAGCCGGAAAGACGACCCTTCTGAAGGAGGTCGCAAAGTCAATCCTTCGCACCAATCCTCACATGCATATGCTGATTCTGCTGATTGATGAGCGCCCTGAGGAAGTTACCGACATTAAGGAGGCAATCCACGGTGACAATGTGGAGGTCATTTATTCCACCTTTGACGAGTTACCTGAGCATCACAAGCGTGTTTCCGAGATGGTAATTGAACGTGCCAAGAGACTGGTGGAGCACAAGAAGGATGTGGTAATTCTACTGGACAGCATTACCCGTCTGACCAGAGCCTATAACCTTGTGGTTCCCCCCAGCGGTCGTACCTTGTCCGGCGGTCTTGATCCTGCGGCGTTACACATGCCAAAGAGATTTTTCGGCGCAGCCAGAAATATGCGTGAGGGCGGAAGCCTGACAATTCTCGCCACGGCATTGGTGGAGACGGGAAGTAAGATGGACGATGTGGTGTATGAGGAATTCAAGGGTACCGGCAACATGGAAATGGTACTTGACAGAAAGCTCTCGGAGAAACGTATTTTCCCTGCCATTGACCTGGCTAAGTCCGGAACCAGGCGGGAGGACCTGCTGCTTGACAGTGAGGAGCTGGAAGCCATCAATATCATGAGAAAAGCGTTGAACGGGATGAAACCCGACGAGGCCACAGACAGAATTCTGGATATGTTCTCCAGAACCAGAAATAATAATGAGTTCGTTCAAATGGTTAAAAAGAACAAGTTTATATAAGGTATAGAAAAAAATGTA
>JBJENR010000086.1:0-12661 GCA_051880315.1 Acetatifactor sp. | reverse complement strand
TATACACGGCAGTTTAATTCCACTAATACAGATTTAGATGAAAATTTTGTTTCCTCTACACATTCTCATTGAACATATAAAAAATCCTCTATTTACTCATTCATAAGCCGTTCAATTTCCCCTATGAAATACATGTTTTCTTTTGTTCCATTAATAACCGGCTTAATCTTCCCCTCCTTAACCCAATAGGACAAGTTCTGTCTTGAACACTGCAGCATATCACAAGCTTTCGTTGTATCGACAACATTTCTGCGTACAAAATCGAAAAAATCATTTGCTGTCAAGGGCATCAACAGACCAACCTCCCTCAAATCACCAGACCGGATTTCAATGGACTCATTAAACATAACACTGTACCCACCGGCTCCAACTTTCACACTATCGAGCAATTCTCTGTTCTTCAAAACATACGTAATATCCTTATACTGATCAACCAGTCTTGTGAGATCCACCTTCCTTACAGTATTGTCTTTGAACATGCATAGTATCTGCTTATCTTCCGTAGCAAAGCATTCCCATACATTCTTTCTCATTCTATCCTTAATATTATCCGGAAGCTCCGCTTCTGACAATTCCTCAATATAGCAGTTATCTTGAGAACATCTTCCCTGCGCCAGCCTTAATAGAGCCATCTCACTGTAATTCTTCAATTTGTGATTTTTAAGAACACTTCCGATGTTTTGTCTTCCGCTCGGGATTACCCTTTCCTTCACCCACATCAGACTAATGTCCCGCGGAACAGTATATGTTTTTTTCCTGACCAAACCCTGAAACAGCAAAGGCACTTCCCATTCATCTATATCTTCACACAATTCTATCATAAAGCTTTCTGCCTTCTCATAATAAAGCAGGTAGCCAATAGCAGCTTCCCTATCCAGTTCTTCATCATAAATAGCATAGCTTTTCATATACACACCACCTTGCCCAAAGCATATCCCATATCTTTCCCAGATGTGTCTCCGACAGAGCTGACGCCAAATCTGCACATATTATTTCCTTGTCCTGCAATTGTAGTTCGGATTGAAAAATATCACTTTTATTTGTTATAAGACTCAGGTTTTCAAAAGTTGAACGGCTTCCAATAAAATTCTGACATGGCTTATCCTCCAATATATCGAACCTTTCTATTTCTTCCTCACTGTAACAGGAACATAAGAAAGACAAACCATGATCAAATAATGGTGCAATCCTTACAGAATGTTCTCTTCCATTTCGTAACACCTCAATATTAGCGCCATGGCGATCTCTGTTTAGTATCAGATAGTCTACCGCTAACATAGTATCAATGTATTTTTTCCACCCATTCTTAACACAAAACTCATAACGGGATTCATCAGCCCCTTTATTTATTTGATAATAATGATCCAATGCACATTTTGTTTCTCCCCTCTTCTTAAAATCCTTTGATGCGCACAGCCAGGTTTCATAGACTATTCCATCCATTTCGATATCGGCATGTACCAGCTGATATTCAACATGTTCTACGCCTAAAATGGTAAGCAAACGATCAACAATGATTTCGTTCACGCATTCATGACCCACTATTCCCTTTTCACTATCATAATTTGATAATTTATAATAAATTTTCTCTCCGGATACCACCGACTGGGATTTTAAAAAAGTTCCGGCTGTACCACTGGAATTTCTCGCATGGGACCATTTCAGATATGTAAGATCCTGCTTCTCTGTAATTACTTTCTGCTGCAATCCCGTCACCTCCGAAATTTGTTTTTTAAGTATCGTTGAGTCAAAAGAACTTTTTGGCTCAGCATTATTATACATTTTTATTTGACGCGCGTCAAATATAATTTCGCATAAGGAACTAAGTTTCCTATACAACATAAAATTACACTGCTTCTCAAGAAGCAGTGTAATCGCATTTTGTTTTTATTCAGTCCTAAAGCTATCATATGAAAAATAAAATGGAATTATTCATTTTCATGAAGAGCTCCCTCGCGTTTATATCAAACGATTCCATTTATATGATTCGTTTTTGTATCGCCTTCTGAATATCCTCATGTGATACAATGGAATAGACCTATGTGTGATACTTTTCTTCTATCATCTTCGAACCGGCACAGACTGAATTGTCATTATATTCGTATCTTCAAACTATTGTCCACGCCTGAACGCCACCCGGTACGGTACCGCAGTAATCACAAATGCCCTTTGTCACATCAATATTGGAATTGCAGTTGGGACACTTTATGAGATTGATCCCGGGCTTTAGATTTATCACATGGTCATTTTTTCTAAGCAGTATTTTGTCTTTACCATACTTGGAAGAAATATGATTCTTTCTAAGATACACCTGCCTCACTTCCAGACTGACCTCCACGCACATCACTCCGTCTTGCTCAGATTCTCTGAAAGCAACATAATCGATTATGTCATAATCGATTATATCCTGCTGAGAATAGTATTTCTTCCCAACTTCATAGTTCAGATTATTGAAGAATTGCTTCTTGTCAATCCCGGTACGACGCCAGAATTCCATCTGTCTTCTGTTCTGACGCTCTTTATATCTTTTGATGGGACCAAGTATCAGATACGCATCGCACAGATAAAAGAAATAGTACAGAATCATTGCAAGAATCAGTCCAAAGATTAATCCTTTCGTGACGTCATATGCATTAAATGTCCTGGAATTTTTCACAATATAGCCAAAAGACAGCAACATGGAGATAACAAGATCCACAAGAGCAGTAACAATTCGATAAAAGGGCTTTTTCAACACCAGGTCATAATGATGTTTACTTCCCAGCTCTTTCTCTGTATAGTCCAGATTGGAGGCTGCATCACAACAGGGACAGCCTTCTGAAAAATCCCTCAGCATCCCGGTAAATCCACAGTTTGCACAGCTATGCAGTGTTTCCTCCATCGCATCGGATCGATAGGTGTACTCAATTCTTGAATCAAAAAGATTCTCAACATGCACCGGCTTGCCCTGCAAAAAATACTCTTTTTTGCACCGTATTCCCTGCAACACATCTTCGTCCTGCGTTCCATCTGTATTCCTGCTGACCAGCTTGCCTCCTGCAATATAAGTAGTTTTTATGCTGACTCCGCTCTCCATAAGCTTTCGCAAATGAAATGCTTCAGATAAAAATGGCATATCTTCTCATCCTATCTGTTATTATTATTGTTATTGTTGTTATTGTTATTATTATTTGACGAAGAGCCGCCGCTATATCCCGAACCGGAGGAAGGTGTATAGTGTGGAATAATGGAAAGTTCTTTGTCCGATAAAAGGATACCGTCAATTCCTCCGTCAATACATCTTGCCGCTATCACTTCCATCGTATGAACCTCACTGCTGATCAACGAAATATTCTCCTTACCGCATTTCACGGTAGCGCCCTTATTCTGCGCAAGAAAGTCATAGATTCGTTCCAGTTCCTCTTCCGACAATTCATAATGCTTTGTCAATTCTATACAGCGCTTCATCCTTACCAGTTCTTCGTATGTTTCAGGTTCAAATCTCATGTCGGAGCTCCTTATCTACATAATAGAATTCTATGTTTTGAAACGGAAGATTGATTGCCTGAATGTGATAATAGGCGTTGTTCTTCTGCTTCGAATAGTGATAGTCCCTCAAGGCTGAGGTTGTGAAAAAAAGATTATTGGGAGTATCCGTTGAGAATTCCCGCGCATATTCCCGGAACAGATGGGAAATATCATATACATAATACTCCTCCTCGTTCTCCCTCGCATGATCCAATACCCCTTTGTATATCTGATGTGTTGCAATATGTCTCTGTTTCGTTCTTCCCTCATCACCGTAGGTCACAAGGTCACCACCGAGCAGCATAAGATACAGGGAATTATTCTCCGGATAGTCACATTCCTGATTTATCATATCCTTCTTCATACGGATCTTTATCGTACTGACCGGTGTCACATAGACAATATCACGGGAAGGTTTCAGTATCTGCGACGCCAATCGGTAACGCACCCCATCAACCTCAAGCTCAAATACCTCAGCACTATAAATATATTGCAGCCTTGCATCACCTGCTATCATCTGTTCCAGGGAAGGATAGGCTGATTCCTGTTTCACCGGCAGATATCCTCTGGGATCCTCCAGGCGCATCTTCACAACATATTCATATACCGTTTCGTCATTGTATCGGTCTTTCTGATAACCTCTGTCCTGATACATCTGTTGCTGCAACAGACAGGTATAGCTCTTTCTTGTGCCATACACATTTTTCACAAAAGGGCAGCCCGTTTTACATAGATACAGATACCCACACTTCGTACAGTCCTCGTGGAGAGGCTGTTTATTGTGATTGCGAAATATCTTCTGATTGGCGCACTTTAATATCGCCTCAACCGTGTCAGTAAAGATGTTGCCGTAATAGTAGTCCTCCTGTTTCTGCCCTCTGACACAGGAATAAATATCTCCGTTTCGTTCCAGCAGGAAAAACTTCTCTCCGCAGTTATCACAATTCGAACAATACCCGGGACCGAATTCGTCGAACCACGGGCCGTTCACTCCACTGTCCAGGTTGGTACCGTCGAACTCCTCATGCATCCTTTGGTAGAATGCCAGCTGTTCTTCCTCACTCATGGCATGCAGGAGTCCGCTGGAGTTGTAATTGAATCCAATCATAAAATTGAAGTCATTCATATCCAGACAGGTGTTTTGGTCTAAGAATCTGATATCCTCCACAATACCATCCAGACACTCATAATGCTCTTTAAAAATCGTAGCAGACACCTTTTTGTGATTGGGAAGCTCCGCTAACAGACTGATATTCTGACATATTTTGTCCAGCGTCTTTTCCCCTGCCCTGGTGACTCTGTATTCATTATGTAAAGACAAGGGCAGATCCAGGCTGCCGGACACTGACACATTGAACTCTTTTATGGTATCAATATGCTTATCTAACCCATACAGGTTCGTCTTGATGTGAGGCTTTCCCACCTTGAAACCGGCAGCTGTGATGATGTCCCGATTCTCCTGATAGTATTCGCTGATGTACAGAATCAGACTGCGAAAATCGTCCTTCGACAAAGTGGTGACCTCACCGCCATGCAACGAGATATTAAAAGGAATCACATCGGATTCTCTGAATTTAGTCACCGCATATCGCAATGTTTCAAGGCTATCCTGTCCCTTCCCCTCATCCACCGTCTGATCTTCCAGATAACAATATCTGCACTGCATATTACATGCCATGGTAGGCACATACAACAAATGAATAAACTTATTCTCCATAGAAACTAATCCTTGCATAGGTTTCTTTAAAGGCTCTTTCATCGATAGACACACCTTGAGGCAACATGATCTCTTCCAGTGAATCGCAACGCCTGAAGGCAGAAGAACCGATTTCCCGCAGTGAACTATTCCGCGAAATAATCACCTCGCTGAGACTGCGATTGCCATAAAAGGCATGTCCGCCTATTCTCACTACGCCATCCGGTATTTCAATCCCGGTAAGTGCACTGCAATTCTCAAAGGTGTTACCGCGTATTTCCGTAAGACCTTCCGACAGCTTAACATGGGTAAGAGAAGTACATCCATAGAAGGATTCTCCGCCCAGAGCCGTGAGGGTATCCGGCAATTCAATGCTTTCTAAGGATACACAACGATAGAAGGCACCTCCGCCGAGGTTTTCCAATCTCCGAGGTAATTCCACAGTGCGAAGACTCAGACAATTTTTAAATGCCTGCCCATGAATATCGGTAATCGTGTTGGGCAGCGTTACCTCCTTAAGAAATGGCATATTGGAAAAGGTATTGCCTCTTAAGCCAACCACCTTTTCTCCCTCATAGCTATCCGGAATCTCGACCTCCGTCATATTTGTAAGGCCAAAGGTGTAAAATCTCACATAGTAACCGTCCTCCGCCTTCTCATACATAATTCTGGGATTGACGAAGGTGAGCAGGGCTCCCACGATTGCAGCCGCAATCAATACCGCCTTAATCTTTCCACTGTTATCCGGCACAAGAGAAACTTTGACATTCATCACAATGTTCGAAATCTTCTCCTGTGGTCTTGATTTAACCTCTTTTTTGAGATAGTTCATCAATTTATAACGGTTCGTCAGAATACTGTATACCACCAGCAAGACGAGACCCAGGACATATATATACACCGGAAAATGGAAAAAAATCATGGCAACAAAAAGATAGAGCAATACCGCAAATATTGCATTTAGTATATTTTTTCTCCGAAGTACCTCAGCCGGAATCTGACCTTTCCAATCCGTAATCCCGGTTCTGTTCATCTCCCGTTTCAGGAAGCTTTCAATACACTCCTCTTCGGGCAATGAAAAAATCGGGTCAAAATCCGTCGGTCTCACCAATGTTTTATGAATCGTTTCGATATTGGTCGTTGTTCCGGGATTCGTCTTCGAAGGATCCGGCGACACATTCACAAAGCTTAGCTGAGATTCGATATTCGAGCGCCCTCTCATGCTTTTCAGTATCTTGAGCGGCACAAGGATAAAGGCTCCGACAAACACTGCCATAAAGTCAACCATTGCAATCCCGGTAGTAATAAAGAGATCAAAGAACAAAAGGACTGCCACCCTGATCCAAAACATAATCCAAAACACCTTTTTCTTTTGTTTTGGAGCAATCAACCCGGCAAGTGGCGATAGCACGAAAATGGACATATGGATTGACACAAATGCCTCCATTCCCAATGCCCCTATCAAACCCATCATATTATTTTCAAACATATGTGCCTCCCTCAAAGAGCTTTCGAACCTCTTCCATTCTCGGCGGATTCAGTGGCAAAGGGAAACGGGAAATTGCGATGGCTGAGCATGCACCGGCGAAGCGCACGATTTCCTCGTCCGTCATATGATGCAACAGTCCATAGACACAGCCTGCCTTAAAGGTATCGCCTGCGCCCAGGGTACTGCGCACCTCTACCCGAAAAGGCTTGGTATAATGTGCGGGTTGCCCCTTCCTGCCCCACATCATATCCTTTTCACCGGAGGTAATGATGACAAGTCCCTCTGTTTTCGCCGTCAACAATTCATAGATTTCTTCCTTGTCCATCCCCGCGTAATCCGTTCCCGTACATTCCTTGGATACAATATTGACTGCGCAGTGCTGATGCAAATAGGTATCATGCTTACAATCAATGGTTACAAAGGGCTTTCCATGCTTGACACACAGTTCTGCTGCCCTCTGAGTTTCCTCCTGAAAATAAGGGTCAATTGCAGCCACACTACACTCGGCAATATCCTCTTCCCTGGGAACGTTCCAACGCTTCACGCCGGAGGCATACAGCTGTTGGAAAACGCCCATAGGCGAACGCACCAGATCTGCTATCACCACATAATCCATGAGTCCCTCGTAATCCTCATCAAAGGTAAGGGAAGACAAATCAACGGTCTTTCCTTCATAAAACTTTTTCAGCATTCCCGCCACCTGAGTTCCGATATGGGTTCCATCTATCTTGACCTTCTCCCCCAGAGAAGCCAGAACGGTTGCTGCAGTGCCGGTTTCTCCGCCCGGCAAAAAATATTTTTCACTGATTTCCGAATATTCGTCAGGTTGTAGGAAACCTTCCTTCAGGAAAAACGAATGCGTTCCCAGAATCTGACCATAAAGATATACCAAATCATTCATTTGTTCTATCCCCCTTTTTACTATCGTAGCACATTTTCTGCTTTTTTACGATATTTTTCTGCCAAAACAAATTACACTGCTTCTTTCCCTTTTCCTGTCACTTATTGACTTCTCAGTCAATAAGTGATATTTTATTATTGACTATGTGGTTAATAATACAAAAGGAACATATAATATGAAAAAAGACGAAAAAACACGACTTACCATTTCAAAAATACTGGAAGCAGCTATGAATGAATTTGGTAAAAACGGATATTCCGGTGGAACAATAAATAATATCTGCAGCTCAGGAATTAATAAGGGATTGCTCTACCATAATTTTGGCGGAAAAGATGACATTTACCTTACTTGCTTAAAACACAGCTGCGAAAAACTCATGAGTTACCTCAAAAACCAAAATCATACAGAAAGCCTGGACGACTATATGTCCGCACGTATGGATTTTTTTAACAGTAATTCAAATGAAACCCGCATTTTTTTTGAGGCTTTACTTACTCCACCGCCCCACCTGTCAGATAGGATTCATTCTATGCTTTCAGAATTTAATACATTGAATGAAAAAATGTACAATCAGGCTCTTGATTCCCTCATTCTTCGCGATACTGTCTCAAGAGAAGATGCCCTGACCTATTTCCATCTGATGCAGCTTATGCTAAATGGGTATTTCAGCAGTCCTGCATTTCAAAACATGGATATCTCTGAAAAAGTGAAAATGCATGAAATGATTGTTTCCAAACTTTTAGACTATATGTTGTACGGAATTGCAAAAGGAGAACAGTAAAATGATAATGAATCTATTTCGATGGCTTGCCGTACTGGCTCTTGCCTTCGTTGCAGGAAAATTAATGACGAAAATAAAAATGCCCTCCATACTCGGTTGGCTGATTGTGGGAATGATTCTCGGACCTCACGCCGCAAACCTGATGCCGCAGAAGGTTCTCGATGCCGGCTGGTACAAAACAATCATCATATGGATGCAGTGTGCATTTGGTGTAATGCTCGGCTCAGAATTAATCTGGAGCAAACTGAAAACCTCCGGAAAAGCATTAATCATTACTACACTGACCCAGTCTCTTGGTACATTTGCAGTTGTTTCCCTTGCCTTTGGAATCCTTTTCTATTTTTCCAATGTACCTGTTTATCTTGCCTTTGTCTTTGGCGGCATTGCCCTTGCAACTGCACCTGCTCCTGCTTTGTCTATTGTCAATGAATTTCATGCAAAGGGGCCTGTCACAGACACCCTGCTCCCAATGACCATACTAGACGATGTCGTGGGAATTGCAGTATTTTTTACGGTTAATTCTTTGGTTGCGCGCATGGCTTCCAGTGGTACACTTCCGCTTTACATGATTCCGGTTATGATTTTTCTTCCAATTATCATCGGCGTTATCGTAGGTTTTCCCACCGGCCTGCTATTGAAAAAATGTCATAAAAAAAATACAAGTTTAATAGTACTGCTCTGCGGTATTACCGCTACCATGCTGACAGGCTGGAGCATAAACACTTATTTGCTTTCCGGCATCACACTCAATTATATGCTGATGGGTGTTGCATTTTCAGCAGTGTTCTCAAATATGATTACCTCCGGACAGCTGGAGCATATCAACAATTGTTTTGCTCCCATTCTGGGTATTGCGCTGTTAGCTGCCATCGTCGACCTTGGAGCTCCCCTGGATTACCATCTGATTCTGGGAGCCGGTCTGTATACCTTTATCTATATCGCAGCCCGTACTGTGGGAAAATACTTTGGAGCAAGAACCGGAGCAAAATTTACCCATATGCCGGATACTGTCAGGAAGTATCTCGGTCTGACACTGCTGCCTCATTCCGGCGTATCTTTGGTGTTCACAGGCATTATCTGTTCCACATTAGCTTCTGCCCCGGAATTGGTTAAAATTGTGCAGGGTACGATTGCAGCCGCAGCTGTCATCAACGAATTTATTGCCGTCCTTGCGGCAAAAAAAGGATTTGAACTGGCAAAGGAAATTTAACGGTTCCTTATAACACCTTTGATAAAAACTCCCTGGTACGTTCATTCTGCGGATGATTAAAGATCTGCTCCGGCGTGCCCTGCTCCACAATATTACCCCCATCCATGAAGAGCACACGGGTTGCAACTTCTCTCGCGAACCCCATCTCATGAGTCACCACCGCCATGGTCATACCGTTATCTGCAAGGTCCTTCATTACGCCAAGCACCTCTCCCACCATCTCCGGGTCAAGGGCAGAGGTAGGCTCGTCAAAAAGCATCATTTTGGGCTTGAGTGCCAGGGAACGGACAATGGCAATACGCTGCTTCTGCCCGCCGGAAAGCTGACCGGGGTATGAGTCTGCCTTATCCGCCAGATTCACCAGCTTCAGCAAGCGAAGGGCTTCCTCCTTTGCCTCCTCCTTCCCCATCAGCTTTAACTCTACGGGAGCAAGGGTCAGATTCTCCATAATCGTCAGATGAGGAAATAAGTTGAAATGCTGGAACACCATTCCCATCTGTTGGCGGATATGATTGATATTTACACCCTTCTGTGTGATATCAACACCATCAAAAATAATCTGTCCGTCGGTAGGCTGCTCCAACAGATTCAGGCAACGTAGGAAGGTAGATTTTCCGGAGCCTGAAGGTCCGATGATTACCACCTTTTCTCCGGGTGCGATGTGCTCGTTGATATCCACCAGCACATTATGGTCGCCAAAGCTTTTGTGTAAATGATTAACGGTTATCACTTTCCCGAAGCCTCCTTTCCAATTTGCCCATGAGCCATGTAAAGAACATAACTATGATCAGATAAATCGCCGCAACCACCAGAAGCGGTAACAGCGCATCAAAGGTAATTCCGCGGATGATGTCTCCTCCTCTGGTCAGCTCATTCAGACCGATGTATCCGCAGATAGAGGTCTCCTTCAGGAGAGTAATCATCTCATTTACCAGCGCCGGCAACACATTCTTGATTGCCTGGGGAAGAATAATCTTCTGCATGGTCTTGGCATAGCCAAGTCCCAAAGAACGTCCTGCTTCCATCTGCCCCTTGTCGATGGACATGATACCGGAACGAAAAATCTCCGCAACATAAGCACCGGAATTGATACCGAAGCTGAGCACTGCGACCAGTACTTTGTTTGTGCTGCTTGCCAGAAATACAAAGTACATCAGCAGCAGCTGCACCATGGCAGGGGTTCCGCGTATCACGGTCAGATACACACGACAAACGGTATTCATAAATGTCAACAGGAATCTCGGAAAGCCCCCCAATTTCTTTTTATCCACCTGGTCATGGGCTGTACGAATCACAGCCACCAGAATACCGAGAATCAATCCCAGAATCAATGCCAGAAAAGTCACAAGGAGTGTGGTACGAAGTCCTTTGACAATATACATATAACGTTGGTCCCGGACAAAGTCCAGGATAAACAGTTCTTTGAGTCTCTCTAAAGCACCCATAATATTTCCCTCTCCTTACAAAAAAAGAGGCAGGTTCCCATCCATACCCGCCTCCTTTAGCATCGCTGTTAATTAATTTGCCGGAATGTACTTATCAATAATCTGCTGCAGAGTACCGTCTGCCTTCAGCTCAGCAAGGGCCTTGTTGACTTCAGCCAACAGTTCCTCATTCTGCTTATTGATACATGCAGCATAATCTTCAACTGCATACTCGGTCTCGAGAATTCTCAATCCTTCATTTGCTGCCACAAAGTTCTTCGCAGGCTCGTTGTCAATGATAACAGCCTGTACCTTGTCATTTTTCAGCGCCATAACAGCATCAGCACCCTTGTTGTATTTCTCCACATTCTCCTCTCCGTAACCACCCTTCTCGGGAGAAGCTGAAGCATAGATATCACCTGTGGTAGCCAGCTGAACACCAATTTTCTTGCCCTGCAGGTCATCCAGGCTCTTAATGTCGGAATCTTCTCTCACGATGACAACCTGGATTCCGGTTGCGTAGGTATCTGAGAAGTTAACGGTTACCTTTCTCTCATCGGTAACAGTCATACCGGCCAGACCAATGTCAACTTTGCCGGTCTGTACTGCAGTGATGATGGAATCGAATTCCATATCCTCAATCTTCAGCTCCAGCCCCAGCTTGTCAGCCACAGCCTTCGCAATCTCTGCATCGATTCCTACAATCTGTTCTCCCTCATAGTACTCATAAGGGGGAAAGTACGCATTGGTCGCCATGGTAAGCACACCGTCGTTGACCGTCATACCGTTTGCTCCCTTCTTGCCGCAGGAACACAGCAGAGCAATGGTCATCACTGCTACCAAAGCGATAGAAAACAATCTCTTTTTCATAATAGTTACTCCTTCTTTCTTTACGTTTATTCGTATGTACTATACGCTTAACGCATGTATTATACAGTAGACCGGTAAAAATTACAATGGGCGAAATGTACTTTAGTGAGAAGAATTATATATTGCTTTCGTGGGCATAATTATGCTATAATTGTGTCAGAGAAGGGAGTGAAGTATTATGCCACTTATTATGCCTATTAAGGATTTACGCAATACAACCGAGATTTCCAATATCGCACACAAGGAACAGGAACCTATTTTTATAACCAAAAACGGATATAGCGACTTAGTTGTAATGAGCAGTGAATTATACGATAAATTCGCAAGAATGAATCACATCGACCAAGCAATCTTCGAATCTGAGCAAGAAATCGCTAACGGAGCAGAAGCAGTTGACGCAGAGATAGTTTTTGCAGAATTGGAGAAAAAACATTTTGGATAAATACAAAGTAAAGGTCAACCCTAGAGCAATCCGTGAATTAGACCGAATTTACGAATATATCGCAAATGAGAAATTGGCTCCTGAAAATGCCAAAGGTCAGGTTGTCCGAATAAAGAAAGCTGTATTAAACCTAGATACCTTTCCACAGTCCCACCAAGAACGAAACGAGGGCAGATATGCCGGAAAGGGTTACAGACAGTTATTGATTGATAACTATATCACCATTTTTCGCATTGATGAACCAAACAAAACAGTTTATGTTGTAACAATACAGTACCAGGGAAGGAATTTATAAGATAAGCACCAAAAAGTTAATGTTTATAAGGATTAGCGGGGAATTC